>NZ_JBHYIQ010000105.1:9724-34590 GCF_042739895.1 Amycolatopsis sp. NPDC059021 | reverse complement strand
TCCTTGAGGGACCCAGAGTCCCTCGAGGAGGCCCCCACGGACCGACGCGACAAGGGCAGCGTCAGGAAGTGAAGGTGAGGCTGCCGAGAGCGGCAACCAAGGGCGCCAGTTCCGGCAGCTCGGAGGCCTCGTCGAGCGCCTCCGCCAGCGCGGCGTCGTGGGTCGGCCGCGCCGCGGCGAGCAGTTCACGACCGGCTGGGGTGACCTCGGTGTAGATGCCGCGCCGGTCGTCCGGGCAGAGGTAGCGCTGGAGCAGGTCGCGGTCCTCCAGCCGCCCGACGAGCCGCGTCGTCGCGGACTGGCTCAGCACCACGGCGTTGGCCAGCTGGTTCATCCGCAGGTGATAGCCGTCCTGGCGGGCCAGCGAATCGAGGACGCTGTACTCGCTCACCGAAAGTTCGTGCTCCCGTTCCAGCGCTCGCTGGAGCTTGTCCTCGATCCGCGCGTGCAGCGCGGCGAGCGTGCGCCAGCCCTGCGCACGAGCTTCGACGGCGTCGTCGGCCAGTGACACGTTTCACCTCTTCCGAACTCGCTCCCGGCTTGCGGAAGCATCCTTGCACGAGGCATTATCGGCCTCGTGCAATAACCGGCGTGTGCAACTATTTCTGACGCTCGTAGTTGCTCACGCTGGCCACCACTCTACTCCTGGAAGAAGGAAGTCCATGCCCGCCGCTCTGCTCGCACTGGCGATCAGCGCCTTCGGTATCGGCACCACCGAGTTCGTGATCATGGGCCTGCTGCCCGAGGTCGCGGGCGACTTCGGCGTCTCGATCCCGTCCGCAGGCCTGCTCATCTCCGGGTACGCGCTCGGTGTCGTCGTCGGCGCCCCCATCCTGACCGCGCTGGCCGCGCGGGTCCCGCGCAAGACCGTCCTGATCGCCCTGATGGGACTGTTCATCGCGGGCAATCTGCTCTCGGCGCTCGCCCCGACGTACGGGCTGCTGATGACCGGGCGCATCGTCGCCGCGCTGTCCCACGGCGCGTTCTTCGGCGTCGGCTCGGTCGTCGCCGCCTCGCTCGTCGCGCCCGCCAAACAGGCCAGCGCGATCGCGATGATGTTCGCCGGGCTGACCATCGCCAACGTGCTCGGCGTGCCGGCGGGCACCGCGCTCGGCCAGGCCTTCGGCTGGCGGTCGACGTTCTGGGTGGTCAGCGCGCTCGGCATCGTCAGCGCGATCGGGGTCATCGCCCTCGTCCCCCACCAGAAGGCGGACACGAACGCCGGGTTACGCAGGGAACTGGCCGCGTTCCGCCGCCCGCAGGTGTGGCTCGCGCTGGTCATGACCGTGCTCGGGTTCTCCGGGGTGTTCGCCTCGTTCTCCTACATCGCGCCGATGATGACCGACGTCGCGGGCTTCTCCCCCGGCGCCGTCACCTGGCTGCTCGTGCTGTTCGGCGGTGGCCTGTTCGTCGGCAACCTGCTCGGCGGCAAGGCGGCGGACCGCAGGCTCATGCCGAGTCTCTACGTCATCCTCGCGCTGCTCGCCGTGGTGCTGGCGGTGTTCGTCTTCACCGCGCACGCCCGGGTCCCGGCCGCGATCACGATCGCGCTGTTCGGTGCCGCCGGGTTCGCCACCGTCCCGCCGCTGCAGGCGCGCGTGATGGCGAAGGCCGAGGGCGCCCCGGCGCTCGCGTCGGCTGCGAACATCGCGGCGTTCAACCTCGGCAACGCCATCGGCTCGTGGCTGAGCGGGCTCGCCATCGAGCGTGGCCTCGGCTACACGTCGGGCAACTGGATCGGAGCCGCGCTCGCCGCGTCCGGCCTCGTGGTCGCCCTCGTCTCCGGGATGCTGGACCGCAAACGCTCGGTTACCGTCGAAACACCGGACGCGGCCCTCGCCCGCTGAACCCTGAAAATCCCAGCAACCGAAAGAAGAAACCGTTGACCAGCGTGCCTACCGTCAAACTCAACAACGGCGTCGAGATGCCGCAGCTCGGCTTCGGCGTGTTCCAGGTGCCGGACGCGGAAACCACCGCCGCGGTGAAGGCCGCGCTCGACGCCGGATACCGCAGCATCGACACCGCGGCGATCTACGGCAACGAGGCCGGTGTCGGCCAGGCCATCACCGAATCGGGTATCGCCCGCGACGAGCTGTTCATCACCACCAAGCTCTGGAACGCCGATCAGGGCTACGACACCACACTCAAGGCGTTCGACGAGAGCCTGGCGAAGCTCGGCCTCGACCGGCTCGACCTGTACCTGATCCACTGGCCGACCCCGGAGCGTGACCGCTACCTCGACACCTGGAAGGCGTTCGAGAAGCTCTACGCCGACGGCCGGGTCCGCGCGATCGGCGTGTCGAACTTCCAGCCCGCGCACCTCGAACGGCTCATCGACGCCAGTGACGTGGTGCCCGCGGTGAACCAGATCGAGCTGCACCCGTACCTGCAGCAGCCCCAGCTGCGGGAATTCGACGCGAAGCACGGGATCGCCACCGAGGCGTGGAGCCCGCTCGCCAAGGGCGGCGACCTCCTCGGCGAGTCCGCGGTCCAGGCGCTGGCGCAGAAGTACCAGCGCACCCCGGCGCAGATCGTCCTGCGCTGGCATCTGCACCTCGGCACCATCGTGATCCCGAAATCCGTGACGCCTTCGCGGATCGCCGAGAACTTCGACATCTTCGGGTTCACGCTGTCCGACGAGGACGTCGCCTCACTGTCCACTTTGGAGCGCGGACTGCGGACGGGGCCGGACCCGGACACCATGAACGCCGCCTGAACCGCCTACGGCTTGCGCGCGACTCCGCCGAGCGTGAGGAAGTTCAGCTCGCTCAGCGGGGCGAGGCGCGGGCCGTCCGGCCACCATTCGTGCAGATGACACAATCCGGGCGGGAGCAGTTCGAGACCGGTGAAGAACGACTCGATCTGTTCCCGCCTCCGGTGCACACTGCCCAGCCCTGTCCCCTGGAACGTGTTCTCCAGCAACCGGGCCAATTCCTGCCGCGCCGAATCTTCCTCCGGGTCGAAATGGTGTGTCAGCAGCAAATACGAGCCGGGGGCCAGCGCGTCGACGTAGGTGCGCACGATGCGGCTTGCCCGCTCGAAGTCGTCGATGTGGTGGACGATCGAACACAGGATGAGCGCGATCGGCTCGGTGAAATCCAGGTAGGTGGTCACCACCGGGTCCCACAACGTCACCTCGGGCAGCGTGAGATCCGCGCCGCTGACGTGCGTCAGGTCGTTTTCCTCCAGCACCACGCGGCCGTGCACCTGGACCAGCGGGTCGTTGTCGACGTAGACGACCTTGGCCTCCGGGTTGTACCGCTGCGCCACCTGATGGGTGTTCTCCGCGGTCGGCATCCCGGAGCCGAGGTCGAGGAACTGGTCGATCCCGCGATTCGACGCGAGGAAACGGACCACCCGGACGAGCCAGTCCCGATGCTCCTTCGCCATCGCCCGCGCGCCCGGCGCGATCGCCAGCAGGCGGCGCATCGCCTCGCGGTCGGCTTCGTAGTGGTCGTGCCCGCCGAGCAGCGCGTCGGAAAGCCGCGCCAAACTCGCCTTGCCGAAATCGAGCGGGGCACAACGCTCGGTCTCGCCGACTCGCCCAGGCGTCATCGCGCACACTCCCACCCTGCGACGGTGAGCGCCCCTGCCCCGGGCCCACTCACCGTGTCCGGCAACGGACAGCGCCCAGGTTACGACAACGACGGCGGTGGTTGAACGGCCCGGTGCGGAATTCGCGATCCACGGGAATCGCCGTTCCGGCTCAGTGGAACAGGATTTCACGCCAGACCCGGCCGTCGTCGACGGTCCGGTACACAGCGGACCCGCCCGGCTCGCCGGGCACACCGGCGACGACGATTCCGGTGTGTTCGCCGGGAAAGTCCAGGTCCGACAGCCCGGTGCCCCGGTCACCGAGCACCGTGGTGTGCCAGGTTTCGCCCCCGTCGTCCGTGCTGTGCAGGAAATCGGTGCCGCCGCCGACCGCCGCTACCGTCGCGGCCTTCGCCGTAGCGGCACCGAAACCCTGATGGATGCCGGCCGCCGGCCCTTGGGCCGTTCCGGTGAACGTTCCGCCCAGCCGCGGGGCGTGCCGGATCCCGCGCGTCATCGAACCCGGGCGTGGCGAACCGGCGCTTCCGCTACACAACGCGATTACCTGCTCCTCGCGCACACTCGCGAGCGACGCCGTCGCCCCGGCGGGACACGGCGGTGACGCGGCCGCGAGGCCATCGCCGTCGACCGACGTCCAGTACCGCTCGACGCCGTAATCGGCCCCCAGCACGACCTGCACGCCACCACCGACCGCGAGGTCGCCGTAGGTGAGGCTGCCCGTCACCGCGAAGCCCGGCACCGGCGCGAGCGCGGCCGAACCCGCGGCGCCGGAGTACAGCCGCGTGCTGCCGGTCTCCCCGTAGGTGCTGAGCAGCGCGAACATCCGGCCGCCGGTTTCGGCGATCTTGCCGAGATAGAACGGTTTTCCGGCGTCGGCGAGCACGATGCCGAACCAGGTCCGGCCACCGTCGCGGGTGGCTTCGACCCGATTCCCGTCGGAGACGTACGCGTGCCCCTCACCCACATAGCTCAGCTGGACGTGATTGTGGTTGTCCGGCAAGGAGATCGACGGCGCGCCGAGACGCTGCCAGCGGGTGCCGCCGTCCGTGGTGCCCAGCAGGACCGGGCACCATTGCGGCCGCGCGCACGGCGCGTAACCGAGAACGTATCCGTCGCGCGCGTCGGCCCAGCTCGCCGAGGCGGGTTGGAATCCTTCCGGTACGGCGGATTCCGCGCCGGCGGCTGGTATCGGCAGGAGGAGGGCGAGAATGGCGAGCAACACGAAGGCGGCGCGGTTCCACGTCATGGCCACCGGGACGTCTCATGCGACCCGAGGTTGCGCCGCTTCAGCGTGTCGCGCGCGGCGTGTCGGTGAAATTCACGACCGCTTCGACCATTCCAGGCAGGAAGTGCCCGGCGTCGTCCAGCAGGCGCACGTCGGCGTCCGGTAGCGCCGCACGCAGCCGCGCCGCGGTTTCGCGCTGGTCGATCATGCCGTCCCGCGCGCCGAGCACCGCGAGAACCGGCATGACCAGGCTGCGCAACTGCTCGTCGGTGAACGTCGGGATCGGCTCCATCCGGGGCTTGTAGTGCTTGAACGTGCCCAGCATGAACTCCACGAGCGCGACCTCGTCCGCGGTGGGCGGCCCCTTCGGCAGCTCGCCCGCGGCGAGTGTCATCGCCTTGCGCAGCCCGCGCTCCCCGAACAGCCGCAACAGCACGAACTTCAGCAGCAGCGCGGTGTTCCGCGCGCCGACGCCGCTGGGATTCAGCAGAGCCACCCCGGCGACCCGCTCGGGGCGGCGCACCGCGTAGTCCAGCGACCACCAGCCGCCCAGCGAGGCGCCCAGGAACGTCGCCCTCGGCAGGCCCAGCTCGTCGAGGACGTCGTCGAGCCACTCGGCGTAGGCCTCGCTGCCGAGCCGAGGCCGGGCCACCGCGCTCAGCCCCGGCTCGCCGGGGACGTCGACCGCGTACACCCGCAGCCGCGCCGCGAGACCGGCGATCGAAGGCAGCCACATCGCGGTGTTCCCGCCGGATCCCTGCAATGCCAGCACCGGCGGGCCGTCCGTGGGACCGGACACGACGACGAACGTCTCGCCGAGCCGCGTCGGCACCGTCCGGCGCTCGGCCTCGACCGGCCAGCGGTCCAGCAACGCCTCGTACTGGTCCCGGATCCGCGCGCGGCCCTCGGCCGACTTGTAGATCGCGGGCGCGGTCACGGCGTCCCCTCGGCCAGCATGGCGATGACGCTCAGCACGTCGGCCGTGGTCGCGGGGTCGCCGAGCACGATGATCTTCATCCTCGCTCGCTCCTTGTCGTAGCTGGTTTCGACGCGCAGGCTCCGGCCCCGATGTCCCTGCGCGGACCCGACGACGTGGGTGGCCACGCGGCTCGCCTCGTCCTCGCCGAGTCCCTCGATCTGAACGATGCTCGACACCTCGACGTGCCGTGGCGCCGGTTCTTCCCGCTTCTCCGCCTCCTCCGGCAGGCCGGTGAACGCGGCGAGATCCGCGGCGGTGACGCGGTACTGCTTGCCGATGCGGACCGCCTTCAGCCGGCCGTCCCGCACGTAGTTGCGCACCGTGCGCACGTGCAGCCCCAGCCTCGCGGCGACCTGCTCGACCGAGAACAGCTCCTGTGTCATTACCCTCCCCTACATTCCATAAACTACCCTATCACGTCATACTTCTGGTCTATTCAGGTATTTTACGGAATATGCCGACATCGCGGCCTGGGTACCGGCGGGACGAGCGCCCCACAGCCGGGGCGCGCTGAGACTCAAGGCCGGGACCTGCGATTTCGCGCCGTCGACGGACACAGCGTCGCGTCGGGCCGCGCTATCTGGGCGCTCCGTGGGGAAGGAGAGCTAACGACGCAGCGGGAAACCGGGATAGTGGAGGAAACCGTTCCCCGGCGAACCGATAAGTTTCACCGCCTCGGCGCGGGGGTAGTTCCCCGCACCCGGCGAGACGGGAGGTGCCACCGATGGCCGTTGCGGACGAGCAGGACGCGGACAGCACGGTGGCCAAGTTCGCGCTCGATCCGTTCGAGCCGCCACCGCCCGCGCTGTTCGCCGAGCGCTACGCACTCGGGAAGCAGCTCGGCGAGGGCGCCACCGCGAAGGTGTATCGCGCGCAGGACTGGCTGCTCGACCGCACGGTCGCGGTCAAGCTCTTCCATCCCGGCACGGTCGCGGTGAGCACCTACCGGCGCAGCCAGGAGGTCCAGGCGCTCAGCGCGATGCGGCATCCCGGCCTCGTCAGCCTGTACGACGCCGGTGTCAGTGACGGCCGCGCGTACCTCGCGATGCGTTTCGTCGACGGGCCCAATCTGGCCGAGCGGCTCCGCGGCGGGCCACTGCCGCCGCCGATGCTGACGCAGCTCGGCGCGGACCTCGCCGACGCGCTCGCGCACGTCCACGCACACGGCGTCACCCATCGCGATCTCAAGCCCGCCAACATCCTGCTCGCCGACGACCGCCCGCTGATCGCCGACTTCGGGGTCGCCCGGCTCATCGACGCCACCCGGGTCACCGAGCCCGGCGCGGTGGTCGGCACGGCCGCCTACCTCGCGCCCGAGCAGGTGCTCGGCGAGCGGCCGCAGCCGCCGGTCGACGTCTACGCGCTCGGCCTGGTGCTGCTCGAATGCCTGACCGGCGAACGGGAATACCCCGGCACCCCGGCCGAGGCCGCGATCACCCGCCTGCACCGGCGCCCGCGGATTCCGGACGGCCTGCCCAAGGCACTGGCCGGAACGCTGCGCGCGATGACCGCCGCACACCCCGAGGAGCGGCCCACCGCCGCGGACGTCGCCCTCGCACTGCGGGAAGGCCGCGACCTCGACCCGCCGCGCCGCCACCACTACCTCCGCTTCCTCGCGGTCGCCGCGCCGACGGCACTGGTGCTCGCGGGACTGGTAAGCCTGCTCGGCTCGCCGACGACGCCCGCCGACCGTCCTGCCGTCCCGCCACGCTCACCCGCGGCCGCCACGCCCACCTCGGGCAACGCGGCGCCGACGGTCACCGTGACGCCGACCCCGGGTGCGACGGACCCGGCCGGCCGGACGGCCACGGAGGCCGCGCCCACGCCCGCGCCGCCGACGGTCACGGTCACCAGCCAAGTGCCGGTGACCGTGCAGGCGCCACCGAAGGCCCCGCCGGCGCAGACCATTCCTGGCACCGACGGTAACGGAAACGGGAATGGCAACGGGAACGGCAGGGGAAACGGCAAGGGCAACCACGCCGAGGAGGATTAGGCACCGTCCACAAGGGACGTCCGATCAGGACTCCCTGGCGGCGCGCTCCCCCTCGCGGGACTGCCGGGCATCCTCGGCGTCCGCCTCGGGCCCGTCCTCGCCGTCGGCGGGTGCGGGACCGGCTTCCGCCCCGGGGCGGGCTGGTTCGCCGAAGTGCTCACGGCACCATCGGCCGTAGCGCCTGGCGTGCACGGTCATCACGTCACCTCCTTCGCGACGCGGGTCCGGTCGGTACCCCTCCAGGGTCCCCCCGCGACGCCGGACACGCCACCGGATTACCCGCGCGTGTCCTTTTCGGACGGAGGTCAGGCCACGCACTCGACGGCGAGCACCGCGATGTCGTCGTGGCCGGAGCTGCCGAGCCAGTCCAGCACGTCCTGCCGCAGCCGCGTCAGGACCTCGGCCGCCGGCTGCCCGGCGCAGTCGGCGAGCACGGCCCGCAGCCGCTGCTCGCCGAACATCTTCGACGGATCGTCGCGGTTGCGGGCCTCGGTGATGCCGTCGGTGTACAGCAGGCAGATGTCACCCTCGGCCAGATCGGTCACCGCCTCGGCGAACTGCGCCTGCGGGGAAATCCCGACCAGGGTGCCGGGCACGCTGATCTCCTCGACGACCCCGTCCTTGCGCAGCACGAGCGGCGCGGGGTGGCCGCCGGAGGCCAGCGTGAGCGTCAGCCCGTCGCCGGTCGGCTCCATCGACCCCAGCACCAAGGTGGCGAAGCGGTTGCTGCCGCCCGCGATGAGAAGTTCGTTGAGCAGCCGCAACAACGTCCGCCCGTCGTGCTCGACGAGTTGCAGCGCGGCCAGCGACTGGCGCACCCGCCCGGTCAGCGCCGCCGCTTCGGCGCCCTTACCGCAGATGTCGCCCAGCACGAGGAACGCGCTGCCGTCGTCCTGCGCGAGCACGTCGTAGAAGTCGCCGCCGACACCGAGCACACCGCCGGAAGGCTCGTACCAGACCTCGAAGCGCGCGCAGTCGAACGCGGGCGGTTGCTGCGGGCGCAGGGTCGTTTCGAGGCCGCGGGTGGCTTCCTCCTGGCGGGCGTAGCGCTGGGCGTTGGCCAGCGCCGTCCCGGCCGCCCTGGCGAACTCGGCGATCGCGCGGTGCTGTGCCCCGCCGAACACCGGATCAGCGCGCCTGCCGAGCAGGACCGCGCCGGTCACCCCCGCGGTCGCGGACGGGCCGAGTGAGACGACCGACACATCGGCGTGGCCGGCGAGCCGGTCCGCCACGACCGGCGGCAAGGTCTCCACCTCGGCCGCCGGCATCGGTTTGGGCTCCGGTTCGCCGATCGCGCCGAAGGTTCCGGCCAGCACCGGCGCGAGTTCCGCGGGCACCCGCCGGATCCGGCCGTGCCCGTGGTTGGCCAGCCTGTCACAGCTCCACCACTCCCAGCGGCCGCGGGTCGTGGGCAGCAGCACGAACACGCTCTCGCCGAGCGCGGACGCGGCCAGTTCGGCGATCACCCGCGCCGTGCCGTGCCGCCCCCTGGCGGCCGCGAGCCGGGGTGCCGCCTCGGCGAGGAAGTCCTCGACCCGGCGCGGCCCGGCGCTCTCGGCGGCCACGGTCCACGCGCGCCAGCCGTCCGGCAGCGCCCGGACCCTGGCCGGGAACCGGTGGCCCCGGCAGTCGATGTGCCCCGTCGTCTCGGTCCGCGCCACGAGCACGGGTTCCTTGTCCTCGTCGGCGAGTTCGCGCGCCGCCGGGTTCGCCCAGCGCACCGCGCCCGTGGCGTCCTGCAGGAACACCGCGTCGCGCACGTCTTCGAGCGCGGCACGCCAGAACGCGCCCTCGGCGGGCAGCCCGCCTTCGGCGATTCCTGGCGGGAACGCCGCCGAAGCCGGAGCGGGTCGTGACACCATGCACGAACCTCCTGCTTCCGGATCGCACAGCGTGAGCGGGTGGACTGGCTCGAAGTGTAGGGCGAATCGTGGCACGCTGGGTCGACGACCGTGGCTTGCACATGCGTGGTGGAGAGGGTCGGCATCGATGACAAGGGAATCCCAGCGTCTGGAGATCGCCGGTGTGACCAGCGGTGATCTGGCGGCGCTCGAGCGCCTCCTGGCGGCGGTGCGGGATCTCGGGGAGGGAAATTTCCGTCGCCGGCTGGTCGCGCACGGTGACGGGATCGCGGCCCAGCTGGCGGCCGCGTTCAACGTCATCGCCGAGCGGAACCAGCAGCTGGTCACCGAGCTGCTCCGGGTGCGGACCGCGGTCGGCCAGGAAGGCAGGCTCACCGCGCGGCTGGAGGGTGAGGTCGGGCCGGGTGGCTGGGGCACCGCTGCCGACGTCGTCAACGAGCTCATAGAGGATCTGAGCAGGCCCGCGTTCGAGATGACCCGCGTGCTCGGCGCGGTCGCCGAAGGCGATCTGTCCCAGCCGATGGCGACGCAGATAGACGGTCGTCCGCTGCAGGGTGAGTACGCCGAACTGGCGAAAACGGTGAACCGCCTGATCGCCCAGCTGTCACGGTTCGCGGCCGAGGTGATCCGGGTCTCCCGGGAGATGTCCGGTGAGGGCAGGCTCGGCGGGCAGGCGGAGGTGCCGGGCGTCACCGGGACCTGGCGCGATCTCACCGACTCGGTCAACTTCATGGCCGACAACCTGACCCAGCAGGTGCGGAACATCGCACAAGTCACGACCGCGGTCGCGCGTGGCGACCTGACCCAGAAGATCAACGTCGACGCGCGCGGCGAGATCCTCGAACTCAAGAACACCATCAACACGATGGTCGACCAGCTTTCCGCGTTCGCCGACGAGGTGACGCGTGTCTCGCGCGAGGTCGGCAGCGAGGGCCGTCTCGGCGGTCAGGCCAAGGTTCCCGGCGTCGCGGGGACGTGGCGCGACCTCACCGACTCGGTCAACCTGATGGCGGACAACCTCACCGATCAGGTGCGCAGCATCTCCCAGGTCGCCACCGCCGTCGCGACCGGTGACCTGACGAAGAAGATCGACGTCGACGCGCGCGGCGAGATACTGCAGCTGAAGAACACCCTGAACACCATGGTGGATCAGCTTTCCGCGTTCGCCGACGAGGTCACCCGCGTCGCCCGCGAGGTCGGCAGCGACGGACGGCTGGGCGGCCAGGCCGAGGTCCCCGGCGCGGCCGGGACGTGGCGCGGCCTGACCGACTCGGTGAACCAGATGGCGGACAACCTCACCGCGCAGGTCCGCAACATCGCCCAGGTGACGACCGCGGTCGCGAAGGGCGACCTGACCCAGAAGATCACCGTCGACGCACGCGGCGAGATCCTCGAACTCAAGACGACCGTCAACACGATGGTCGACCAGCTTTCCGCGTTCGCCGACGAAGTCACCCGCGTCGCCCGCGAGGTCGGTACCGACGGCATCCTCGGCGGCCAGGCCACGGTGCCCGGCGTCGCGGGGACCTGGCGGGACCTGACCGGCTCGGTGAACTTCATGGCCAACAACCTCACCGCGCAGGTCCGCAACATCTCCCAGGTCGCGACCGCGGTGGCGCGCGGCGATCTGTCGCAGAAGATCGCGGTCGACGCCAAGGGCGAGATCCTCGAACTCAAGAACACCCTCAACACGATGGTGGATCAGCTCTCGGCGTTCGGTGACGAGGTCACCCGTGTCGCACGAGAGGTTGGCACAGAAGGAAAACTCGGCGGTCAGGCCCAGGTTCCCGGCGTCGCGGGGACGTGGAAGGACCTCACCGAGAAGGTCAACTTCATGGCCAACAACCTGACCGACCAGGTGCGGAACATCTCACAGGTGACGACCGCGGTCGCGAAGGGCGATCTGACGCAGAAGATCACCGTCGACGCGCGCGGCGAGATACTGGAACTCAAGAACACCGTGAACATCATGGTGGATCAGCTTTCCGCGTTCGCCGACGAAGTCACCCGCGTCGCGCGAGAGGTGGGTACCGAAGGAAAACTCGGCGGCCAGGCCACCGTCCGCGGCGTCGCGGGGACGTGGAAGGACCTCACCGACAACGTCAACGTCATGGCGGGCAACCTCACCGAGCAGGTGCGGAGCATCGCCACCGTGGCGACCGCGGTGGCCAACGGCGACCTGCGCAAGAAGATCTCCATCGACGCGCAGGGCGAGGTCGCCGCGCTCGCCGAGGTGATCAACGGCATGGTCGAGACGCTGCGCGCGTTCGCCGACGAGGTCACCCGTGTCGCGCGGGAGGTCGGCACGGAAGGGATACTCGGCGGCCAGGCTCGTGTGCCGAACGTCGCCGGGACCTGGAAGGACCTGACCGAGAAGGTCAACTTCATGGCGCACAACCTGACCAGTCAGGTGCGCAACATCTCGATGGTGACCACGGCGGTGGCCAATGGTGACCTGACCAAGAAGATCGACGTCGACGCGCGCGGCGAGATCCTCGAACTCAAGACCACGATGAACACGATGGTCGACCAGCTCTCCGCGTTCGCCTCCGAGGTGACCCGGGTCGCGAAGGAGGTCGGCACCGAAGGGAAACTCGGCGGCCAGGCCGAGGTCGACGGCGTGTCCGGGACCTGGCAGAAACTCACCGAGAGCGTCAACCAGCTCGCCGGGAACCTGACCACCCAGGTGCGCGCGATCGCGGTGGTGGCGACCGCGGTGACCGCGGGCGATCTGACCCGGCACATCACCGTCGACGCGTCCGGGGAGGTGGCCGAGCTCAAGGACAACATCAACCAGATGATCGCGAACCTGGAGGAGACCACCCGGACCAACCGCGAGCAGGACTGGCTCAAGACCAACCTCGCCCGGCTGTCCGGGCGCATGCAGGGGCACCGGGACCTGGCTTCGGTGTCCGCGCTGATCCTGTCCGAGCTGGCGCCGCTGGTGAGCGCGCAGCAGGGCGCGTTCTTCCTGGCCCGCGAGGACGAATCGCACGGGACCGTGTTCGAGTGCATCGCCGCCTACGGCCTCGCGCAGTCGCGGGCCGGACTCCGGTTCGCGCTCGGCGAATCGCTCATCGGGCAGGCCGCCGTCGACCGCCGGACCATCCTCGTGCGCACGGCCCCGCCGGAGTACGCGCTGGTCTCCTCCGGGCTCGGCTCGTCGGCGCCGGTCAACGTCATCGTGCTGCCCGTGCTGTTCCAGGGCGAGGTGCTCGGGGTGCTCGAACTGGCGTCGGTCAACGAGTTCAGCGGAGTCCACCAGGACCTGCTGGAGCAGTTGCGGCACACCATCGGCGTCAACGTGAACACCATCCTGTCGAACTCGCGGACCGAGGCGCTGCTGACCGAATCCCAGCGCCTGGCACAGGAACTGCGGGCCCGCTCGGAGCAGTTGCAGGCCCAGCAAGGGGAACTGCGCCGGTCGAACACGGAACTGGCCGAGAAGGCGGCCCTGCTGGCCCAGCAGAACCGCGACATCGAGGTCAAGAACAGCGAGATCGAGCAGGCCCGCCAGGAACTCGAGGAACGGGCCGGGCAGCTGACCACGGCCTCGCAGTACAAGAACGAGTTCATGGCGAACATGTCGCACGAGCTGCGGACACCGCTCAACAGCGCGCTCATCCTGGCGAAGCTGCTGTCGGAGAACCCCGAGGGGAACCTGACGGACAAGCAGATCCAGTTCGCGAAGACGATCTACGCCGCGGGCAGCGACCTGCAGCAGCTGATCAACGACATCCTCGACATGGCCAAGGTCGAGGCGGGCAAACTCGACCTGCAGATGTCCGACGTCACGCTGCCCGAACTGGTGGACTACGTCGAATCCCTGTGCCGCCCGCTCACCGCGGACAAGGGCCTCGAATTTGCCGTGCTCATCGATCCGCCGGTGCCGGGCAGCCTCCACACCGACGAGCAGCGGCTCCAGCAGATCCTGCGGAACCTGCTGTCCAACGCCACGAAGTTCACCGACGAGGGCAGCGTCCGGCTGCACATCCGGATGGCCGCGCCCGAGGAGGTGACCGAGGAGAGCCTGCTCGCCGCGCCGGGCATCATCGCCTTCGCGGTCGAGGACACCGGCATCGGCATCGTCGAGGAGAAACTGGCGATCATCTTCGACGCCTTCCGCCAGGCCGACGGCACCACCAGCCGCCGCTACGGCGGCAGCGGGCTCGGCCTGTCCATCAGCCAGCAGCTCACCGACCTGCTCGACGGCGAACTCGCGGTCCGCAGCGTCCCCGGCGAAGGCAGCACGTTCACGCTGTACCTGCCCGTCGGCGCCGCGAACATGGTGGCCCCCGCCGCCACGCCGTCCGAGGGCCCCCGGCTGCCCGAAGTGCCCAGCACCGTCGTCGTCGCCACCCCGGAAGCGACCCCGAAACGCTTCCACGGCGAGAAAATCCTCATCGTCGACGACGACCTGCGCAACGTCTTCGCCCTCGCGGCGGTGCTCGAACAGGCCGGCCTGGAGGTCATCTACGCCGACACCGGCGTCGCCGGCATCCGGGCACTGGAACGGCACGAGGACACCGCCCTCGTGCTGATGGACGTGATGATGCCCGAACTCGACGGCAACGCCACCATCGCCGCCATCCGCGCCGAAGCCGCCCACGCCGACCTGCCGGTGATCGCCGTAACCGCGAAGGCCACCGCCGAGGACCGTGCTCGCACCCTGGCCTCGGGCGCCGACGACTACGTCACCAAACCGGTGGACACCACGAAACTGCTGGACCTGATCGCCGCGAAACTGGAAGCCGACGCCGCGTCCAGCCGGGACCGGAACCCCGACGACCAAGACACGACGCCGGCCGATGGAGCGGGTGACGGGAATCGAACCCGCGTAGCTAGTTTGGAAGACTAGGGCTCTACCATTGAGCTACACCCGCGAACCCCCGGAGTCACCCCCGGGTGCGCGACCAGCTTAGCGTGACCCGCTAGGCTGTGCGCACACCCCCCGGGAGACCGGCGGGTCGGCCGGGATGTGGCGCAGCTTGGTAGCGCATCCGCTTTGGGAGCGGAGGGTCGCAGGTTCAAATCCTGTCATCCCGACTCGGATCTGGGTGAGGTGTGTTCGCGGGGCGCGCTCGCCGGGGATCCTCGTTGTGGTACCCGGGGCCGAGCCCCCGGACCCCCGCGGTGCGGTGCGTAACTGTTGGCGGCCTGGGTGCGTTCCTGGAGTCGCGATGCTCCCCGTGTGCGCGGGGATGATCCCGTCATCCGCATCAAGCAAGTGGTCTACGCCACATCTCCCCGTGTATGCGGGGACGACCCTGACGTGCGCGCTACGCGGTCGATGCCGCCGGTTCTCCGCCGCGCAGGCCGGGCCGAACCACTACAAGCGCTGGATTGCCTACCGCATCGTGACGACCAGCCCCAGCAACGCGCACAACAACTACCGCGCACTTCACGCGTGGGGGGTGTGGTTGCTTGACGAGGACGAGATCGAGACGCACCCGATGGCGAGGCTCAAGCCGCCGCACGTCCCAGACCAGCCACCGCCGATTACGCCCGTCGATTTCATGAAGAGGGTCCTCAAAGGCTGTGAGGGCAAGGACTTCATGAACCGACGCGACGAGGCGATCATCAGGCTCATCTGGGACACCGGCGGCCGGCTGTCCGAAATCGCCAAACTCGACATGCACGATGTCGACCTGAAACGGCGTGTCGTCGAAGTGATTGGCAAGGGAGGGAAGCGGCGGGCGCTGCCGTTCAGCCCCGCTACGGGCAAGGCCCTCGCTCGGTACCTTCGAGTCCGTCCCCGGCACCCCCACGCCAACGACACCACTCGCCTGTGGCTCGGCGAGTTCCGCCGTCGAACCCCGCTGTCAGACAACGGCATCAAGATCATGCTCCGCCGACGCGGGCGAGCCGCCGGCGCCTCCGAGGCCCTCGGGCGGAACCTGCACGCACACCTGGGCCGACACTTCCAGTCGCACACCTTTCTGGCAGACGGCGGCAGCGAGGGCGACCTCATGTTGTTGAACGGCTGGACCACGCCGCAGATGGCGCGCCGCTACGGGCGAAGCGCCGCGGCCGAGCGAGCATACGAGTCCGCCCAACGCATGCGCGTCGGTAATCGGCTGTAGGTGACAGCCGACCGCCACGCTAGCCCGTATGGCAGCGTCGACAAATCTCACGCCAGCGCAACGAATCCTGCGGGCCAGCGTGGCGGCCCGCGTCGGGTGGGCAAAGGAACCCGACCGGTCCGGCCGGATGGCGAAAGTCCGTGCGGGCGCATTCGCCCGCTTCGAGCGCCAGGTCGACCCGGACGGCATTCTCCCACCCGAGGAACGCCACGAACGGGCTCTCAGCGCACAACGCGCGCACATGCGCTCCCTGGCGCTCAGGTCGTCCAAGAAGCGACGCAAAGCCGCATAGGGCAAGGGCTCCAGCCTCCCGATTTGGCCGAGGCCTTCTGCCTGTCCTCAGGCTCTACCCCGGCGCCGCGGCAGCGCCAACACGGCATACTGCGGCGCACCATGATCGACATGGCCAATGTGGAATGATCCCACGCAAACTGAATGAAAAAGCGACGACGCGGTCCTAAAGCTGCTGGTCAAGAAGTGTGTTCCCCGCGTGCGCGGGGCTGGCCCCACTTCGGTCAGGTCATCTTTGCCCGGCCGGGCGTGTTCCCCGCGTGCGCGGGGCTGGCCCCGCCTACCAGGAAGCCGGACCGGCCGGTTACCAGTGTTCCCCGCGTGGGCGGGGCTGGCCCCGGCTGGATTCCCCTCGCTGCGCTTCAGATCGAGTGTTCCCCGCGTGCGCGGGGCTGATCCCTGGCACGCCTGGGCGTGCAGGCGTTCCTGCTCGTGTTCCCCGCGTGCGCGGGGCTGCTCCCGACGGTCGGCCGCCTAGGCTCCAGTACTGGAGATGTTCCCCGCGTGCGTGGGGCTGGTCCGGCGTCGCTGTCCGCCGAGAAGTACAACGTCGGGTGTTCCCCGCGTGCGCGGGGCTGGTCCGCTGGCCATCAGGTCCCCGAAGATCCCGATGACGTGTTCCCCGCGTTCGCGGGGCTGGTCCCCTGATCCAGCGTGTTCTGGAGCAACGCAGCCAATGCTCCCCGCGTGCGCAGGGCTGCCCCCCTGGTGCGCACTCGTCGGGTCGACCGTCTCGCCGTGCTCCCCGCGTGCGCGGGGCTGGTCCCGTCACCGCCGACAGCAACGTCTTCACCGCGGCGTGCTCCCGTATGTGCGGGGATGGCTGACGTAAATCCCCGGCACTGCAAGGAAAGGTAGGTGCCGGGGCTTATACGAGCGCACCTCAGCGCGCCTTGCGGATATTGTCGAGAACTAACCCCGCGATCTCGCGGGCACCGTCGCACGGGTCCTTCTTGCCGATATTGGCGGGCGACTGCACAAGCGACACATCGACCGTCGATTGATCGGTCGCGCCAACCGCCACCGAGCACCTACCTTCGGTGTTTCGGTAATCGTTTGTGCCGTAGGCAGCCACGGGATTGCCGCCAATTGCCGGCAAGGGCTTAAAGAACTTGTACTGCTTCCCACTAGCCCGGTATACGCCGGTGATGCCATCCGTTGATTTCGTGGTAAATATAACCCGTATGTTGGGAATGGAATCGCTCGGCGGGTACCAACTACAGGCCGGTCCTGCTGTGCCATTAAGATCCGGCTTGGCTACAGCGCGTGGCCCCAGCCACTCGTCCGCCTGCGCTTGGGTTAGCGTGTCACATGGAGCCTGTTGCGACCGAGCGGTATCAAGCGGGGTCGTAACCTTTGGCGCGTCGACGCCAGGTGAGCCGCTCTGCGTTGCTTCCGTCTGCGTTCCAGGTGCGCTTGTCGTCGGCGTTGCATTGCCCTGCGTGCTCGTTTTGCACCCAGCGAGTGCTAGTAGTGACACTCCGATTAGCGCGATTATGAGGCGGGTCACGCCTTCCCCCTCGGCTGCTGCGTTTTCTTGATGTCAGTAATATGCTGTTCTTCGGCGGTAGCGTACTTGCCCAAGGCGGCTACGTATTTTGCTGCCATCTGACGGCAGTATTCGGCTCGTGACGTTAGCGTCTTTTTCAACTCCTCGCCGGAGGTGCGGACGACTTCCGCATGTCCGGCGCTTGCATACTCGGTACCCGGCCCTTGCGTCCTAGCTAGCGCTTCCGCGTCGGCGATGTCCGCCTCGAAATCCTGCGCCAGCTCCCGCCAGTCTTTCGCCAAGCCGTGAAGCGTCGCCTCGTCGTACTGGAAGCCGGGGGTGTCGCCGGTGAGGTCGGTTACCCAGCTGCTGGCCGGTTTGCCGCCGTAGGAGCCAGCCGCGGCCGGGCCGTCGGGCGTGAACCATCGCTCGTCACGGTTCGGGTCGTAGGTCGGCGGGGTGTCAGCCATGGCCCGCCCAGGCGCGTGTCGGCATACGTCCCTCCCTTACGTCGCGGGGTGCTCCGAGGCGGGCACCGCGCGTAGTTCGACGGGAAGGAGACTACCGAAGTTCCGAACTTCGGGAGTTCGGAACTTCGGAGATCACCACCAGGCGTGGGGCTGGCACTCCGGGCATTGTTCCTGGTCCTCAGAGCTGTAGGACAGACCACAGCGGGCGCCGCACACCGCGATATGGATCACGGTTTCGCCCTCAGCGGTGATCTCGCAGTCGCGGGGTACCCAGTGCGCGAAGCCCTGGCCGTCGGGGTCGTCGACCTCGGATAGCCAGCCGTGCACGTCGCTCACGAGGGCTGCCGGGAGCGTCGCTTCGGGGTTGCTTGGGGAAGCGTTGGTACGTGGACCACGGCCGGGGCGGGACAGGCAGCAGGATCGGCGCGGCGTGAGCACATTCTGGGCACGCGCCGATCGGGTGCTGTGCTCGCCGTAGATCTTCGACGAGCTGGGCAAATGGGTGCGGCGCCGACGTGTCGTGGTCGCACCAGAAGATCACAGCGTCGAAGGCGGCCGGACCGAGCTCGGCGTTGAGAAACCAGTGGACAAGCCCGTCTTCGTGGCACCAGGCAGCGGTGTAGGTGTCGGCCTCGATGATCGCGGTTTGGCCCGACAAGCCGTCTTTCGTGGTCATGGGCGGCCGGTCGCCTCGCATTGGCGGGCCTGGTTGACGAGTCGCCAGCCGGTGACCTGGAGAAGCCTGTTGACCAGGTCAACGCCGATTCCTCCGCCGTTGCTGTGACAGACGGCACTCGCGACTCCGGCGCCGAGGATTAGTGCGATGCCGACGGTCTCCAGTTGCTCGGGCAGGAAGTGGCGGGCGATCTTCTCAGCGGCGTCCTCGGCCTGCTCGGCAACGGACTTGTTCGACGGAAGCGGCCGAGCCAAGGAGATCTGCTCGAGCACCGCTTCGATGTCGACCAGCTCGTTCTCGTCGCTGTTCTCCGGGTGCTGGTCCTTGGTCTTCATGGTCATCTCCAGATTCGTGGGTGAGCAGGCCCCGACGCCCGTGACAACGCCGAGGGCCCTGGCCTCCGCCGCGGCGGGCAAAGGTCGGGGTCCGGCCGCCGCCGAGGGAGGGACGGCGGCCGAAGTGTGGAACCCGGTCGGCGCGGCGTCGGGGGGCTACCACCGCGCCGACCGGGGCTATCGGGGATGCGGCACCGGATACGGCCGCAGTCCGGGGTGGCTCGCGGGGATCTCGTAGCCGATCTCTCGCCGGTAGATCAGATCGCAGTCCTAGCACTGCGCGGCAGGGCCACGGGCGTCCCTCCGTCCGGATTCGTCGTACTCGGCGGCGGCAGACACGCCGCAGAGCATCGTTACGGCTTCTCCGGGCTGCGGAACGTGCACGAGCCGCGCCCTGTACCACTGGCCGTTGACGATGGGATGGATGTGCGCCAGGTCCAGATAGATAAGCGCACTCACGACTGACCTCCCTGCCGCAGGTACCAGTCAGCAAGCGGCTTCCGAAGCGCGGCGACAAGGTCGCCGGCGAACTGGTGCAGCGGCATCAGCGCGGCCGGGCCGCCGTTGATTCGCAGCGCGGGCTCGTGCTTTCCGTTCTTCTCGATCAGTCCGAAGAACACCATCGTCGGGTTTCCCTCGGCGTCGATCGTCTGGATCGCCCGCACCAACCGCCAACCGTCGTTTGTCTGCTCGCTCATCGGGTTCCGTGCCTGCCTGAAGTCGAAGTGGGGGCGGTGGGCCGACAAGACGACCCACCGCCCGGATCGGCTGCGAGCGCATCCAGTTCCGGAAGAACCAAGAAGCCAGCCGAGCCGAATGGAACAGTACAACTGTCGATGTCCATTTAGCCACGTCCGATAGGACGAAGCTATGACTACATTGAGTGTCGGAACATGATGTAGACAGACAAATAGCTGGCTAGGAAAGGAAGGCCGTGGCAACCCAGAACCCGCAACGGTTCGAACTCGGCGAGACACTGCGCAACATGCGAGAGAGCGCCGGACTCAAACCGAGCGTCGTCGAGCGGGATCTCCGCTGGTACGCAGGCAAGGTCAGCCGCGTAGAACAAGGCACCCGCGTTCCGGTCGCGGCCGAGATCGACCGCCTCTCGGACCTGTACAAGGTCACCGCCGAGGAACGCGAGACGCTGCACCTGCTCGCCGACGCCGCGCGCAAGCGCGAATCCTCCGCACGCGTCGCCGACTTCGCCCAGACTTACGTCACGCTGGAACGTGGCGCCTCGGAGGTCAATTACTACAGCGCGGACCTGATCAACGCGCTCGTACAGACCGAGGGATACGCCCGCGCGCTGCTCGAAACGTCGGTCGCCGGACAGGTCGAGGAACGACTCGCCGACCGGATGCGCCGCGGCATGATCCTCACCGGGGCCAACCCTCCGGTCGTGCGCATCCTGCTCGGCGAGGCCAGCCTCCACCAGCTCGTCGGCGGGCCGCTCGTGCTGCGCGCGCAGCTCCTGCACCTGCTCGACGTCGCGAAGCTGCCGAATGTCTCGATCCGGATTTTGCCGTTCGCGGTCGGCGCTCACCGGGCGTTGGGTGTCGGCTTCGTGTTCCTCCGGCTACCGGCACCGAACATCGTCCGCGTTTACATCGAGGGGCTCACCGACGCAACCTACATCCACGAGGCAGACGAGACGGCTGAGTATGAGCGCGGCTTCAATCAGCTGTGGTCACGGGCTGCTGACGACGCCGAGTCTGCGACGATCCTTCGCGAGCGCATCAATCAGTTGCAATGACCGGAGGAACCTCATGGAGGCGAAGTGGCAGAAGCCCACACGGAGTGAGGGCGCGAACAACTGCGTCGAGGTCGCCGTAGTGCCCGAAGCGGTCGGCGTCCGCGACACCAAGGACCGAGCGAGCGGGCAACTGGCCGTCCCGCCGAGCGCATGGGCTGCGTTCCTGGGACACCTGGCCCAGGGCTAACTGGCGCACAGCGGAGGGCTCGGCGGTCGCAAACCTCCGAGTCCTCCGCTGTGATCACGCTGCCCGGCGTTGCGTGGCCACGAGCCGGGTGATCAGCGTGTCCCCTTCGCGCTCGACCTGTGAGGTCGAGCCGTTGTAGGCGTAGGCGTTGAACTTCTCACCCGCGAAGAAGTCGCGCTCGGTCGCGACGTGCAGGTTGAAGTTCGCGCCCGAGCTGGAGTTCTTCCCCCAGAAGACACCGGTGTTGCTACCGATCATGACGTAGCGGTCGGTGGCCCCTCCCCCATTCGTCCAGCGAGCATCGAGCCGAATATCCCACCGGCCGGAGCTGAGGATGGTGAACTCGCTCGCGCTGTGCGCCGGCTGGTTGGCCTCGACGTAGGAGACCGTGGCGATGGCGATGCCGACCGGTGGCTCGTTCTGCTGCTGGAACAGCAGGCGGGTATTGACCCCCGCGGGGACGTTCTGCGACTGGGTGAGGGTCCAGTCGCCTTTGCCGTTGGCGGCTTCCAACGCGGCGATTCGCCGGTCGAGGTCGTTGATCGCGTTGTTGATCTGGAGCATGTCCACGTAGGACACGGGCGGCGGCCCAGCGGCCCAGTTGCGAAGGTATGTCCACGCGTAATCGGGTCCTCTTGCCGACTCCGTCCCAGTACTGCTGCAGACATGGTCGGCGTGGTGGAATGGTCCGGGCAAACCAAAGAAAAAACGACGGCGCACCCCTGAAGCTGCCGATCAAGAAGTGCTCCCCGCGTGCGCGGGGCTGATCCCGTCATCCGCATCAAGCATGTGTTCTACGCCACGCACCTCCCCGCGTACGCGGGGCTGACCCCGACGTGCGCGCTACGCCATAGCGATATCCGTCGTCGACAGGAGCTAGTCCGCGCTCAAGCGAAGGGCACTGGCGATCGATGCCCGCCGGTTGTCCGCCGCGCCGGACGCCGGCTTACGCCCAGGGAGTCGGCGGTGGGCGACGCGCACGTTGAGTGCCGCTCTCGTCCTCGGTTCCCATGCCAATGGTGCGGGCTCCGCCGGACGTCACGACACGGGCCGAATGTCCATTGTGGACAGGTGGACGCCGTACCGGTCAGTGACAGGGGGCGGACTCGGCGGTGGTTTTGAGGTCGGTGAGCCAGGTTTCCAGGCCCAGGTCGCTGGCGGGGTCGGCTTGCGGGCCGGAGTGGGTTTCTTCGGTGCGGACCAAGGTGCCGCCGGGGACCTTGGTGAAGGTCCAGACGTGGGTGCCGTCGATGTGGTAGCCGGGGCCGTCGGCGGGGCCGGTCCAGCGGAGACAGTTGCCGTACCGGAGTTGCCGGATCGTCGAGGTGATGATCACCGTCACGTCGGCCGGGGGTAGGTGGACGGTCGCTTGGAAGCGTGAGTGTTTGCGCAGCGGGCCCGGGTCCAGGCGTTTCAGGGTCATCGGGGCGGCGGGTTTCTGCCAGGAGGGCCAGGCTTCCACGTCGGTTTGCAGGTCCCAGATGACGTGCAGCGGCGCCTTGATGACGGTTTCGGTGCGGTAGCGGGCCTTGGCGGCCGGGTCGACGCCTTTTCCTTGGCAGGTCAGCGAAGCCGGGCCGGCGGAGTGCTCAGCCGTGGCGGCCTGTGCGGGGGCGACGGCGCCGCCGAGGACAGCGGCGGCGGCCAGTGGGAGCGCGAGCAGTGCAGCGGTTCGGCGACGAAGAGCGCGTGGCGTGTTCGAGCGGGTGCCGGACATGGTCTTTCCTCCTGCAGCGGCCGGGCTGGCCAGTTAACAAGGGTTGCTTAAGTTAGAAGCTATAACCTTCGCAAGGTGAGTGTCAATAGGGAAAGTTATAACCCCTAACATCAGCGGTAACGTGGGCGTTCACGCGAGCGATGGGCCCTGCGGAGGGGAAAGACGTGGCCGGCAGTACCGCGAAAGCAGCGATGGGTCTCGCCGTGATGGGGGTCGTGCTGATCGGCGTGGGGGCCTGGGCCATCGAGGTTCTCAGCCCGGCTCCGGTGACGGCGATAGATCCGCCGGTGACACCACGGCCATCGCCGTCCACACCGTCGCCGTCCGTCGTGATCACGGCGGACGCGCAGGGAGTCGTGCCGCTCGACCAGATCGCCGACGTCGGCGAGCGTGGCTTTCTGACCTACCTCACGGACAAGGGGATCGAATACCCCACGTCGTATGCCGCGCTCGTCGCCGGACGCCGGGCGGCTCCGGCGGTTTGCAGTTACTACAACGCGAAGCAGCGGCTGCCCCGAGACGGCCAGTTGTTGATCGAGATGTCGCGGAATACGCCCGAGTGGGCAAAGGCGGCGGGGAACGCGTTCAGCGAAGCGGTTCAGCGTTCGCTGTGCGACGGGACCGCACCGCGACGCTAGGACGTGCTGCCGTCTGGCGGTTTTGCGACGCCGAGGGCTTCCTAGGCTGCGAAGATGACGCGAAGAGTGCTCCCGCCGGCGCTTGCCGCCGCGGCCATCCTGACGGCTGTCGCGACGCCCGCCCAAGCCACCGAGGCGGACGCCTGCGGCAGCATCATCTTCAACGCCTGCTTCTACCCCGAAAAAACCTTCCACGGAACCGAGTACCGGACCACCATCTACTTTCCGGGCTGCTTCCGGCTCCCGCCGTCACGCTCGTACCACACCGACGTGGTCGTCAGGGTGTACTCGGAGAGCGACTGCACCGGCCAGAGCACGGAAATACACGGCTACTTCGGGCTCGACATCGGGTTCGACGCGCATAGCTACTTCAAGTCGCCCGGCTGACCGTCGCCCGCACGGGAGAGGCGGTACAGCACCGTGCCGTGTGCGGGGACCGACGCCGAGATGGCGCCCGAAGTGGCCCGGGTTTCCTTGCTCCACAAGTCTTTCAGCCGGTACGACGGCGCGTCGCCGATCCCGGTCGCGGCAGCGGTGGTGCTGATCGTCGCGGTCGCGCCGGTCTCGTTGGACAGCGCGACGCCACGATCGCCGTTGGCCAGGACCTTGCTGTAGACGACCAGTCCGTTCGACGCGCTGAGCACGGTCGCCTGCTTCCCGAGGCGATCCTGGTCGAGGGAGATGACATCGGCGTTCTTCAGGATCGCGAAGCCGTCGTCGGACACCTTGCGCAGGTCGCTGCCGATCAGCAGCGGCGCCGCCATCATCGCCCACAGGCTGAAGTGCGTCCGGTATTCGGTCGCGGTCATCCCGCCGTTGCCGACTTCGAGCATGTCCGGGTCGTTCCAGTGACCGGGCCCCGCGTACCGCGCCAGCACCCGGTTCGCCTGCGCCTTGCCGATCATGCTCGACCACTTGTCCGAGATGTCCCCGGTGGTCCGCCACAGGTTGCCGACCGGCTCGCCCCAGGTCCACACCTTCGGCTCGGTCCGGCCCCACTCGCAGATCGAATAGGCGATCTTGCGACCGGTTTTGGCCAGCGCGTCCCGCATCGTCTTGTACCGCTGCCGCGCGTCGACGCCCTGGTTATTGCAGTTGTCGTACTTCAGGTAGTCGACACCCCATGAGGCGAAGATGTTCGCGTCGCGCTGCTCGTGGCCGAGCGCGCCGGGGAAGCCCGCCTTGTTGCAGGTCTTCGTGCCCGCGCTGGTGTAGATACCGAACTTCAGGCCTTTCGCGTGCACGTAATCGGCGATCGCCTTGATGCCGTGCGGGAAACGCGCCGGGTCGGGAACGAGGTCACCATCGGCGTTGCGCGCGGGCAGCGCCCAGCAGTCGTCGATGTTGACGTACTCGTAGCCGGCGTCCTTGAGGCCTTTGGTCACGAAGAGATCGGCGATCCCCTTGATCATCGCCTCGCCGAACTCGGCGCGGCAGCCGGTGGAGTTCCAGTTGTTGAACCCCATGGGCGGCGTTCTCGCCAACCCGTTTTCGAGCGCGTCGGCGGCGGGCTGCTGGACGGTGAAACCGGTCGCGGTGAGTGGGGGGGGGGGGGGGGGGGGCGCGGGCGCCCGGGGCGCTGTGACAAATCACGCCCACCCCCGCCCCGT
>NZ_JBHYIQ010000105.1:0-9714 GCF_042739895.1 Amycolatopsis sp. NPDC059021 | reverse complement strand
AGACGCCGGAACAAGGGCATGACTGCTCCTCGGCTCGTGAGCACGCACCTCGTGCGACGGCGGAGGGCAGGAGGTCTGTCCCGTAAAAGTTAAGAGACCTTCCGAAGAGCAGTCAAGCCCCGTGATACATCAGATATGACGCGCCGGGTTATTCCGGCACCTGACGGGCGGTCGCCATCGCGCGTTCGGTCTCCCAGAACGCGCGCATCGACCTGATCAGGCCGTCCTCCCCGACGCGGTAGACGAAGACGCCGTCGGTGTCGACGCGGTAGCCACCGGGGAGGTACGTCGTGATCGTGCCGACGTTGGCCACCTCGTCGCCCGCGGCATGGGAATCGCGGATCTCGAACTCGAAGCGCTCGACGTTGGCGATTGTGGCGTCCCAGAAGGCGGCGATCCCCTCGTGGCCGTGGTGCCCCTTGCCCTCGGCGTCGAACATCGAGGGCCCCACCGGATCCTCGACCACTCCGTCCGCGGCGAACAACGCGAGCCAGCCCGCCTTGTCCCCCGCGCACACGGCGTTCATCGACCGCCACGCGGCCTGCCGCGCCGGCGGCTGCTCCGCTTCGCTGTCCCAGCTGACCGAAATACCCATGTCTCAGTCTCCGAACTTCGCGATGACGTCTTCCCCGAACTTCCGGATCGCGGCGAGCTTCGGCTCGATGTCCGCGTCGAACCCGACTCCCTCGAACACCCACGGCATCGTGATCACGTCGGTCACGCCGATCGAGGCCTGCTCCCGGTAGCCGTCGAGGCCGAACCGGTCGATGCACACGGCCTGGTATTCGAACGGCTCCTCCGCACGGCCCCGCTCCGCGAGCAGCTCACGCAGGCGCGCGATCGTGTCCCGCAGGTCGTCGAACTTCATCATCGCCGAGGACCAGCCGTCGCCCGCCCGCGCGGCCCGCCGCAGCGCGACTTCGGTGTGCCCGCCGATGTAGAACGGCACCCGCGACGGCGGCGTGGGGCTCATGCGCAGTTTGTCGAAGTCGAAGAACTCCCCGTGGTACTCGACCATGCCGCCGTCGAGGATCAGCCGGAGCACGTCGATCGCCTCGTCGACGCGCTTGCCGCGCCGCGCGTAGGGCGCTCCGCACCACTCGAACTCCTCGGGCGACCATCCGACGCCGAGACCGAGTCCGAACCGGCCGCCGGTCAGCGCGGCCACCGAGTTGACCTGACGGGCCAGCAGTACCGGATTGCGTGAACCCAGTTTCAGCACCGAGGTGTAGAACCTGATCCTGCTCGTCACCGCCCCCATCGAGGCGGCCGCGACGAGGGGATCCGCCCACGGCGTCTCCTCGTTCCAGAACCGGCTCCCGTCCGGGGTGTACGGATAGTCGGCGGACACCGTTTCGGAGTAGAAAAGCGAGTCGGGCAGGGCAATCGAGGCGAAACCGGCCTCCTCCGCGGCACGGGCGAGCCCGGCCAGCTGATCGAGCGGGTTCATCGCGACCGAGAGGGTGAACTTCATACCGCCGAACTATAACGTGTTCTAGTTTGTCCGGCCAGCCCTCGCGACACACCGGCGGTGCGCCGCGTCACGTGACGGGAACCCACCGCGTACCGTCCGCGTTGTCCGTTTCAAAGGTGGTTCCCGGGAGCCACCGCACGCATCCGAGCTTGGAGTGACCCATGGGGACCGCGATCTTCCTGATCGTGCTCGTCGTCGTGATCGTCGGCGGCGGCCTCTACTTCGCACGATCGCAGGCCGCGGCGCGACAGCGGCAACTCGAGGACGCGAAGGCGGACGCCCGCCGCCTGGTGGAGCGGCTCGGCGGCCAGGTCCTCAACATCACCGGCACCGACACCGCGTCGCAGCAGGCGATGGCCGACGCGAGCGAGCGGTACAACGCGGCGGGCTCCCAGCTGGAGCAGGCGAAGACGATCGAGCAGGCCAAGCTGGTCAAGGAGACCGCCATCGAGGGTCTCTACTACGTGCGGGCCGCGCGCACCGCCATGGGCATGGACCCCGGCCCGAAGCTGCCGGAAGAGGCCGAGCGCGAGCGCGCGGGCAAGGTCACCGAGCACCGCTCGGTCGACGTCGAGGGCCAGCACTACGAGGCCTCGCCCCAGGCGGGCCAGAACACGCCGTACTACTACCCCGGCGGCCGCGTCGCCGGGCGCCCGGTGCCCGAGGGCTGGTACAGCGAGCCGTGGTGGAAGCCCGCCCTGATCGGCGGCGCGTGGGGCCTGGGCTCGGCGCTGCTGTTCGGCGCGATGTTCAGCGGAATGGGCGGCATCGCCAGCGCGTCGGCCTGGGAGTCCGGGTACGACGCGGGCCAGATGGACGCGCTGGGCTCCGGCGGCTTCGACGGCGGTGGGTTCGACGGCGGCAGCTTTGACGGCGGCGGCGACTTCGGCGGAGGCGGCGACTGGGGCGGCTTCGACGGCGGCGGTGGTTTCGACGGCGGGGGCGGCGGCTTCGACTTCTGACCCGAGATTCTGACCCGAAGGGGATTTTCCGCACCACTAAGCGGAAAATCCCCTTCGTCGTGTCCGGCACCGGAAGTCCTCGTGCACGCATAATGAATATATATACATAGTTGCGGTTCTTCATTCAGCTGGCTTAGCGTGGTTCCATGGTCACCGTTGCGGAACTCGACGATCTGATGCTTCAGGGCTGGCGGGCGCTCACCTGCACCGAGGTCGACGGCTGGCTCGTCCGCCGTTCGGCGGGTGTCACGAGCCGGGCGAACTCGGTGGTGCCGGTCGCGCCGCCCGCCGACGTCGGCAAGGCGCTGCGGGAGGTGGAAGACCTCTACCACGGCACGGGGCTGGCCTCGACGTTCCTGATCGGCCCGGCAGCGCAGCCCGCCGATCTCGACGAGCTGCTCACCGCACGCGGCTACACGCGGCTCCGCCCGACGCTCCTGCAGACCGCCGACGTCGCGACCGTGCTGGAGCGGCTCCCGTCGAGCGATGTCGCCGTGCGGATCGACAAGAGACCGGACGCGGACTGGCTGGCCCTGTGGTCACTGACGGACGGCCGCGGTGGCGCCGAAACCCTCGCGGTGGCCCGCGAAATCATGGAGGCCACGCCCGCGCTCTACGCCTCGGTCGAGGGACCGTCCGGCATCACCGCGATCGGCAGGCTCGCGCTCGTCGGCACCTGGGGAGGCCTGTACGGGCTCGCCGTCCACCCGGACGCCAGACGTCAGGGCCAGGCCGCGGCCGTCCTCCGCGGGCTGCTGGCCGAAGCGTCGGGCCACGGTGTGGATTCGGTGTGGCTCCAGGTACTCGCGGACAACGAACCGGCACTGAAGCTGTACGACCGCGCGGGATTCACCACGGCCACGCGGTATCACTACCGGACGCGGCCCGTCGCGGGCTGACGGCTCAGGCGGGCTGGCAGGCCGGGCACCAGTAGAGATTGCGGCCGACGAGATCGGCGTGCGCCACCGACGTCCCGCACACCAGGCACTCCTCGCCCGCGCGGCGGTAGACGTAGACCTCGCCGCCGTGCCGGTCCTGACGCGGCGCGCGGCCGGTGGCCTCGGGCAGGTGCTCGGGCGCGACGGTGTCGATGCGGCCGACGCGGACGCCGTCCCGCATGAGCGCGACCAGATCCGCCCACATGTCGTCCCACAGCGCCTTGTCGAGGTCGCGCCCTGGCAACAGCGGCGGAACGCCGTGGCGGAACAGCACCTCGGCGCGGTACACGTTGCCGACCCCGGCGAGCACCGACTGGTCCATCAGCAGCGCCGCGATCGACGTGCGGGAGCGGGAGATCCGGGCCCAGGCCCGGTCCGGATCGGCGTCCGCGCGCAACGGGTCGGGGCCCAGGCGCGCCTTGATCGCGTCGACCTGTGCCTCGTCCAGCAGCTCGCACCGCGTCGGGCCACGCAGGTCCGTCCAGTGGGTCCGGCCTTCCAGCCGCATCCTGACCTGGCCGACCGGCGCGGTCGCCGGCAGTTTCGCCTCGCCGAAGGTGCCGTACAGCCCGAGGTGGACGTGCACCGTCCCGTGTGGACCGTAGTGGTGGAACAGGTGCTTCCCGTACGCCTCGGCGGACTTCAGCACCCGACCGTCCAAACGGGACGCCTCGGCGGCGAACCGGCCCTGCGGGCTGCTGACCGACACCGGCGCGCCCGCGTAGCGGCGTTTGTGCAGGCGGGCGAGCCGGTGCAGGGTGTGCCCTTCGGGCATCAGGCCCCCGGCAGGGCGGGCGGGGTGCCGGTGCGCTCGTAGTCGAGCAGCTGCTGGACGCGGCGCGCGTGCCGCTCCTCCGGCGAAACCGGCGTCGCGAGGAACGCCTCGACGATCTCGGTGGCCTGTTCGGTGGTGTGCATCCGGGCGCCGACGCCGATCAGCTGCGCGTGGTTGTGCTCGCGGCAGAGCTTCGCGGTCTCGACGCTCCAGGCCAGGCCAGCCCGTGCGCCGGGCACCTTGTTCGCGGCGATCTGCTCGCCGTTGCCGGAGCCGCCGATCACGATGCCGAGGCTGCCCTCGTCGGCGACCACGCGCAGCGCCGTCTCGACGCAGAACGCAGGGTAGTCGTCGGCGGCGTCGTAGACGGCCGGCCCGATGTCCGTCACCTCGTGGCCCTGCTCGCGCAGGTGGCTCACCAGGTGGTTCTTCAGTTCGAAACCGGCATGGTCGGATCCCAGGTAAACACGCACGGCAAGGGAGTCTGCCATCCCACCGGAGCACGGGCATGCTGTGGGGGTGGCTGTGGTGTTCATCGCGCGCTTCCGCGATCGCACTGCGAGTGCGCTCCTCGACGACATAATGACCCCGTTGAGTGCAAAGGCGTCCTGTCATCCCGGCAGCAGGCCCTGTCGGCCATAGGGAGGCGCGTCCGTGAAGTCTCCTCTCAGACTGCGCGCACTCATAGATCTTGCGGTGGTACTAGCCGCTGTTCAGCTACTACGACCGCGTCGCCTGCGCCAGCGGCCCTGTACCCCGTACTCCCGACGGTCGTCAACGAAAGACAGCCCATGCCCAGGCGGCAGGTCGATCGGGATCGTCCCGGCCGGGGAGCGCTGGGGCATGGACGTGCTGAGCGACGCCGGCGAGTTCGGACCGCTGCGGCCGTGTGTCGAGGATCAGCTGGGCACCGGAGCGATCCCCGCCGCGTTCGGCGGCACCGACCTCGCGGACGCGCTCGCCCGGTGCGCGTCCGGACAGGAACTCATCACCGCCGGGCACGAGAACGACGTCGTGCTGGCGGCACAAGTGGACGTGAGCACGACGGCTCCCGTCCTGACCGAGAGGATTCTTCGTGACTGACGGACGCTGGCTCGAACTCGCGGAAGGCGTCCACGCGCGCCGGTACGAGGAGCTGGACCTGACCACCGGGCTCGTCGTCGGCGGCGAACGCTGCCTGGTGATCGACAGCAGGGGCGACGTCGACCAGGGCACCGAATTCGCCGCCGCGATCCGGGAGATCACCCCGCTGCCGTGGTCGGTCGTCTACACCCACGCGCATTTCGACCACTGCTTCGGGACGACGCCGTTCCTGCCGTGCGACGTCTGGGCGCAGGAAGGCTGCGTCGCCGAACTCGCCGCGCACGGCGAACGAGCGCGGCGGCGGCGGATCGAGACCTACCGCGCCGAGGGCAAACCGCACATCTCCGACGCGCTGGAGCGGACCGTCATCACCCCGCCGGGGCGGCTGGTGACCGAACGCGCGGAGATCGACCTGGGCGGCCGGGTCGTCGCGCTGGTGTACCCCGGGCTCGCGCACACCGACCACGATCTCGTCGTCCACGTGCCCGACGCCGGGGTCGTGTTCGCCGGGGACACCGTCGAGCACGGGCCGTCCGGCTTCACCGCCGACTCCTTCGGCACCGACACGCATCTCGCCGCCTGGGCCGCCGCGCTCGGCGAGATCCTCGCGCTGCGACCGGAAACCGTCGTGCCGGGACACGGCGATCCCGTCGACGCCGGGTTCGTCGTCCGGCATCGCGACGGCCTCCACCGGCTCGTCACCCTCAAAACCGCTGTCGCGGCGGGTGAAATGACCGAGGAGGAGGCCGTCGCGATGTCCCCCTACCCCGCCGACGTCACGCATGCCGCGCTGGGCACACCATGAGCCGGTCGCTCAGTCGAAGTTCAGCTCGCCCGTACGGGTGCGCTTGAGCTCGAAGAAGTCCGGGTAGCTCGCGAGCGCGACCGCGCCGTCGAACATCTTCAGCGCGTCCTCACCCCGCGGGATGGAGCTCAGCACCGGGCCGAAGAACGCCACGCCGTCGATGTGGATGGTCGGCGTGCCGACCTCCGTGCCGACCGGGTCCATGCCCTCGTGGTGGCTCTTCCGCAGCGCCTCGTCGTACTCGGCCGAGTCCCCCGCCTCGATCAGTTCGGGCGCGCCGACGGCTTCCAGGGCCTCCTTGATGACCTGGCGGCGGTCCTCGTTGCCCTGGTTGTGGTATCGCGTGCCGAACTCGGTGTAATAGTCGCGGACGGCCTGCTGGCCCTTCTTCTGCCCGAGCGCGATGGCGACCCGGACCGGCGCCCAGCCCTCGGACAGCAGCGCCTTGTACCGCTCGGGCAGGTCTTCGCGGTTCTCGTTGAGCACCGAAAGGCTCATCACGCGGAAGTTCAGCTCGATGTCGCGGTGCTTCTCCACTTCGAGGATCCAGCGCGAAGTGATCCAGGCGAACGGGCAGATCGGGTCGAAGTAGAAGTCGACCTTGGTTGGCTTCGACTCAACGGTCATCGTCGTCATCTCTCCAGGTACGCGGGGTCCTCAGGACACGGAGGCGGCCGGGTGACGGCCGCACACTGGCATCCAACACGACCCGGTGCCCGGTTGTTCCCCATCGTCAGCGGGTGGCCACCCATGATTGGATGCTCGTAGATGGAAACCGAAACCGATACCACTGACCAGAGGTGCCCGTGCCCGCCCCGAATCTGACCCGAGACCAAGCCAAGCAGCGTGCCGACCTGCTCGACGTCGAGTCCTACGACATCGAACTGGACCTCACCGACGGCCGCGGCGGTCCCGGGGAGAAGACCTTCGTCTCGAAGACCACCATCCGGTTCTCGAGCGCCCGGGCCGGGGAGCGGTCCTGGGTGGACGTGGTCGCCGAAGGAGTCCGGTCCGCCACTCTCAACGGCACCGAGCTGGACGTCAGCGCGTACGTCGAGGACGACGGCATCGCGCTGCCCGGTCTCGCCGAGAGCAACGAGCTCGTGGTCACCGCCGACTGCCGGTACATGAACACCGGCGAGGGACTGCACCGGTTCGTCGACCCGGTCGACGACGGCGTCTACCTGTACACGCAGTTCGAAACCGCCGACGCGAAGCGGATGTTCGCCTGCTTCGACCAGCCCGACCTCAAGTCGGTCTACCGGCTGACGGTGACCGCGCCGAAGGACTGGAAGGTCATCTCGAACGCGCTCGTCGAGTCGGCCGAGGACACCCCGGAAGGCGCCGTGCGGACGGTGTTCAAGGTGTCCGAGCGGATCTCGACGTACCTGGTCGCGCTGATCGCCGGGCCGTACGCCGAATGGCGGGACGAGTTCTCCGACGAGCACCGCACCATCCCGCTGGGCATCTACTGCCGCGCGTCGCTGGCCGAGCACATGGACGCGGACAAGCTGTTCGTCGAGACGAAGCAGGGTTTCGCCTTCTACCACGAGAAGTTCGCGACGCCGTACCCGTTCTCGAAGTACGACCAGCTGTTCGTGCCGGAGTTCAACGCGGGCGCGATGGAGAACGCGGGCGCGGTGACGTTCCTGGAGGACTACGTCTTCCGCAGCCGCGTCACCCGCTACGCCTACGAGCGGCGCGCCGAAACGCTGCTGCACGAGATGGCGCACATGTGGTTCGGCGACCTCGTCACCATGCGCTGGTGGGACGACCTGTGGCTCAACGAGTCGTTCGCGACCTTCGCCAGTGTGCTCGCGCAGGCCGAGGCCACCGAGTACACCAACGCGTGGACGAGCTTCGCGAACATCGAGAAGTCGTGGGCCTACCGGCAGGACCAGCTGCCCTCGACGCACCCGATCGCCGCGGACATCGTCGACCTGCACGCCGTCGAGGTGAACTTCGACGGGATCACCTACGCCAAGGGCGCGAGCGTGCTCAAGCAGCTCGTCGCCTACGTCGGCCAGGAGCACTTCCTGGAGGGGCTGAAGGTCTACTTCGGCAAGCACGCCTGGGGCAACGCGACCCTGTCCGATCTGCTGGGCGCGCTGGAGGAGGCGTCCGGGCGCGACCTTTCGTGGTGGAGCGCGCAGTGGCTGGAGACCACCGGCCTGAACTCGCTGAGCCCGCGCTACGAGGTCGGCGCGGACGGCACGTTCAGCTCGTTCGCTGTCGTGCAGACCGGCGCGAAGCCGGGTGCCGGTGAGCTGCGCACGCACCGCGTCGCGGTCGGCGTGTACGACGAGGACGGCTCCGGCCGCCTGGTGCGCTCGCACCGGGTCGAGCTCGACGTCGACGGCGAGCGCACCGACGTGCCGGCGCTGGTCGGGGTCCCCGCGGGCAAGCTGGTGCTGGTCAACGACGACGACCTCACCTACTGCCGGATGCGGCTCGACCCGGCGTCGCTGACCACGCTGATCGACCGGATCGCCGACATCACCGACCCGCTCCCCCGCACGCTGTGCTGGTCGGCGGCGTGGGAGATGACCCGCGAGGCCGAGCTCAAGGCCCGCGACTTCGTCACCCTGGTGGCCAGGGGCATCCACACCGAGTCCGAGGTCGGGGTCGTGCAGCGGCTGCTGCTGCAGGCGCAGACCGCGCTGAACTCCTACGCCGAGCAGGAGTGGGCGGTCCAGAAGGGCTGGCCGGCGTTCACCGCCCGGCTGCTGGAACTGGTGCGCGCGGCGGAGCCGGGCTCGGACCACCAGCTGGCGTTCGTCAACTCGCTCGCCGGTTCGGTACTGGACGAGGAGACCCTGACGGTCATCTCGGGCTGGCTCGACGGTTCGGCGCCGCTGGAGGGGCTCACCGTCGACACCGACCTGCGCTGGCGGCTGCTGCAGGCGCTGGTGGCGCACGGCAAGGCGGACAAGGCCGAGATCGACGCCGAGCAGGCGCGGGACGACACCGCGGCGGGACGGCGGCAGGCCGAGCGCTCGCGCGCGCTGCGGCCGAACGCGGAGGCCAAGGCGGACGCCTGGCAGCGCGCGATCCACGACGACGAACTGCCGAACGCCGTCAGCGACTCGCTCATCTCGGGCTTCTCGCACCCCGGCCAGAAGGCGTTGCTCGGTTCCTACGTGGCGAAGTACTTCGACGTCGTCGACGAGGTGTGGCAGCGGCGTTCGAGCGAGCGGGCGCAGCCGACGATCATCGGCCTGTACCCGTCGTGGGCGGTCGAACCGGCCACGGTCGAGGCGTCGGACGCCTGGCTCGCCGGTGACCATCCGGCGGCGCTGCGGCGGCTCGTCTCGGAAGGCCGGGCGGGCATCGTCCGCGCACTGGCGGCCCGGGACTTCGACCGCTCCTGAGGGTTTTGGCTCTGCGGCCTGCTGTGTCCCGGACGTGGGGACGTTGAACGCCCTCTCGTTCGGGACGTGGCGGGCGGCTCCTCGCGTTGTCGTGCCTGTGGGGCGTCTCCGGCGTCCCGTGTTGTCGCGAACGACGCGTACGAGACGTTCAACGTCCCCAACGGAGCGTTCGCGACGTTCGAGGCTTGTCGCACCGCACCCGCGACGCGCTGCTGGCCGGGCCACCGGTGTCGCGAACGACGCGTACGAGACGCTCATCGTCCCCACCGCGGCGTTGGCGCACCCCCCCCCCCCCCCCGGAAAGAC
>NZ_JBHYIQ010000104.1:31787-35458 GCF_042739895.1 Amycolatopsis sp. NPDC059021 | reverse complement strand
GCGTTCAACGTCCCCTACGCGTCGTTCGCGACACTGTGAAGGAATGAACGGAAGATTCAGGACACCCTGAAGCCCCCTACCAAACAGCCTAGGTGGAGGGACCGACACTTCGGCTCCGCCGGGGTGGAGACGTGCTGAAGGCGCCCTTCAGCACACCCGGTGCCCCGGCGTGTCGGGAGCGCGCCTCGGCGAAAGGGCGCCCCGGCCGTGTCAGAATCCGCTGCGATGCACCACACCCCGTCCGACCTGGCCGATCTGCTGGAGTGCGAGCACCGGAGCGTCCTGAAACAGGCATGGGCGGCCGGGCTTCCCGGTGCTCCCGCGCCGAAGGGCGCCGGGGAGTCCCTCGCGGTCAAGCACGGCCGGGCCCATGAACAGGCCACCTTGACGCGGCTGCGTGGCGAGCGCCACCAGGTGGTCGAGATCGGCCACCGCGATCCCGAGGTGGCGGCGCGGGAGACCGCGGACGCCGTGCGCGCGGGCGCGCCGGTGATCTACCAGGCGGTGTTCCACGAGGAAGGCGAGTTCTCCGGCCGCGCGGACTTCCTGCTGCGCGACGATCAGGGCCGCTACGAGGTCTACGACACCAAACTGGCCCGGCACGCGACCCCGGCCGCGGTGGTGCAGCTGACCGCCTACGCCGACGCGATGCGCCGCGCGGGATGGCCTGCCGGGCCCGAAATGCACCTGCTGCTCGGCGACGGCGGCACGCACACCCTGCGGGTCCAGGACTTTCTCCCGCTGCTGCGACGGCTGCGCACCCGGTTGCGCGGCCGCGTACCGCGGCTGCCCGATCGCCTGTGGGGAGACGAGCGTCCCGCCTGCGGCGGCTGCGGTTTCGCCGAGCACTGCGCGAGTGCCCGCAAGGCCGACCGGGACCTGTCCCTGGTCGCCGGCATCCGGGGCGACCAGCGCCGCAAACTCGCCGCGGCGGGGCTCGGCACCATCGACGCGCTGGCGCTGGCCGCCGCGGAAGACCGGCCACGCGATCTGTCCGCGAGGTCGTTCGAGAACCTGCGGGCGCAGGCGGCCATCCAGCTCCGCCAGGACAACACCGGCGAGGTCACCTACGAGGTGGTCGAACCCGACGCGCTGGCGACGCTTCCACCACCGGCGCCCGGCGACGTCTTCTTCGACATGGAGGGCGACCCGTACGCGCTGGCGGGCGAGGGCCTGGAGTACCTGTTCGGCGCGATCACCGCCGAAGAAGGGGAGCCGCGGTTCACGGCGTTCTGGGCGCACACGAGAGCCCAGGAGAAGCAGGCCTTCGAGGAGTTCGTCGACTTCGCCACCGCTCGCCTCGCCGAACACCCCGGCTCGCACATCTACCATTACGCGCCCTACGAGAACACGGCGATCAAGCGGCTGGCCGCGGTGCACGGCACCCGCGAGGACGCGGTCGACGCGCTGCTGCGCGCGGGAGCGCTGGTCGACCTCTACGCGGTGGTGCGCAAGGGAATGCGGGTGTCGCAGCCGTCGTACTCGATCAAATACCTCGAGCCGTTGTACATGCCGGACGCCCGCGAAGGCGAAGTGAAGACGGCGGCGTCGAGCATCGAGGCCTACGAGGACTACCTCACGCTGACGCACCAGGGAGACGCCGAGCGCGCCGACGAGGTGCTTCGCGGCATCAGCGACTACAACGAATACGACTGCGTCTCCACCTTGCGGCTCTTCGAGTTCCTCCACCGGGTTCGCGCCGAAGCCGGGATCGAACTCGCGGAAAACCCGGCGGAGTCCGAAGAGGACGCGCTGATCCGCACCGCCGCCGAAGACGTCGCCGAGCAGAAACGCGCCGAGCGGGCCGCGCAGCTGGCGGCGCTGGTCGATCCGCTGCTGGACGGGCTGCCCGGCGATCCCGCCGGCTTCACCGCCGCGGACCGGGCCCGCGCGCTGCTCGCCGCCTCGGTCGGCTACCACCGGCGCGAGACCACGCCCGCCTGGTGGGAGTACTTCCGCCAGCTCGCCGCGCCGCTCGGCGATCTCGAGGTCGACACCACGTGCATGGTCCCGGTGGCGGTGGACGCGGGGGAGTGGGTGCCGCCGAAGGGCCGGGTCCGCACCGCCAAACGCACCGTGGTCCTGCGGTGCGATCCGGACCGGCCGCATCCGTTCACCCCCGGCGACCAGGTCCGGCTGCGCTACGGCGCCGACGCCCGCGACGCGAAGGTTCTCGACGCCACCGCCTCGGACGTCACCCTGCAGGAGAGCTCCCCACCGGATCGGACCGACGACGCGCGGCCGAGCGCGGTCCTGCCAGGCAGCCCCGTGCGTCCCGCTCCCAAGGACGAAGCGGTCGCCGACCTGGCCCGGCTGGTCGTGGACGCGCTGCCCGAGCTGCCCGCGCATCCCGGCGTCGACCTGCTGTGCCGCACCCCGCCCCGGCTGCGTGGCCGGGACACGCTGCCCGAGGCCGGGGACGACGTCGTCGGCGCGGTGATCGCCGCGGTCGAGGCGCTCGACGGCTCCACGCTCGCCGTCCAAGGACCGCCGGGGGCCGGAAAGACTTATCTGGCAGGGAAACTGATCGCCCGGCTTGTCCACTCGGGACGGACGGTGGCGGTCACCTCGACCAGCCACAAAGCCGTCGAGAACGTCCTGGCCGCCACCATGAAGAACGCGCCGGCGCTGCCGTGCGCCAAACGCGCCAAGAAGGCGCCGGACCCGGACGCGCCGTGGGAACAGCCGCCGACCAACGACGCGCTCGTCCGGTGGCGCGCGGAACACACCGGCGGTCACCTGGTGGGCGGAACCGCGTGGACGTTCGCGAACGCCGCGGTCCGCGACGAGCCGTTCGACCTCATCGTGATCGACGAGGCAGGCCAGTTCGCGCTCGCCGACGCGCTCGCGGTGTCGATGTGCGCCCGCAACGTCCTGCTCCTCGGTGACCCGCAACAGCTCCCGCAGGTCGTGCAGGGCACCCATCCGGCGGGCGCGGGCGCCTCCGCGCTGGGGCACCTGATCGGCGAGCACGACATCATCCCGCCCGAGCTGGGCTACTTCCTCGACCAGACCCGCCGGATGCACCCGGCCGTGTGCGACCCGGTTTCCCGGCTGTCCTACGCCGGGCAGCTGCACGCGCATCCCACCGCCGCCGAGCGCGGCGTCGAGGGTGTGCCGTCGGGCCTCTATCTGTCCGAAGTGGACCACCACGGCAACACCACGCGCTCGGTGGAAGAAGCCGCCGCGGTCACCGAGATCGTGTCCGCTTTGCATGGTCGCATGTGGACCGACCACGGGACGTCGCGGCCGCTCGGTGACGAGGACATCCTCGTGGTCGCGCCGTACAACTTCCAGGCCCGCGAGGTCACCCGTGCCCTGGAGCGGGCCGGGTTCGGCGGCGTGCGGGTCGGCACCGTCGACCGGTTCCAGGGGCAGGAGGCGCCGGTGGTGATCACCACGATGACCTCCTCGTCCACAGTGGACCTCCCGCGCGGCCTGGATTTCCTGTTGTCCCGCAACCGGCTCAACGTCGCGCTCTCCCGCGCACAGGCGGTGACGATCCTGGTCTGCTCGCCCCGCCTGGCCGAGGCCGACGTCCGCACGGTAGAGGACATGCGCCTCATCTCCGGTCTCCTCGGGCTGACCGCCCAGGCGAAACCCTGGCAGGGAGCCGGGGCCTGCCGAAGTCCGTGAAGGACTCCTTACCGGCACTGAGCGCCGGTAAGGAG
>NZ_JBHYIQ010000104.1:287-31777 GCF_042739895.1 Amycolatopsis sp. NPDC059021 | reverse complement strand
GGCTCCCCCCACTGCCAACCCCCGCGCCGGGCCCGGGGCCCTCCCAACTACTTTAATTAACACTTACCCGCCACGCCGCGCCGGTAAGGAGTCCTTCACGGACTTGCGTCGCCGCGTGATTCGGCGGGGCTGGGCGACCTGCCCCAGTGTCGCGAACGCTCCGTTGGCGACGTTGAGCGTCGCGAACGCGTCGTTCGGGGCGTTGGTCGGGTTGTGCTGGGTGTCGCGCGGTTGTCGCGAACGCTCCGTTGGGGACGTTGAGCGTCCCGAACGCTCCGTTCGCGACGGGTGCCGCTGCCTGCAAGGCCCCTTCAGAGCACCATTGTCCACAAAGAACTTACCGAGCTGCGCGCGGCGGTATCGGATTCAAGTGCCGGTAAGGAGTCCTTCACGGACTTGCGTCGCCGCGTGATTCGGCGGGGCGTCCGTAGGTGCCGCCGTCCCGGCTGCGCTGCAGCAGGCCTTCGTCGACGAGGTGGCGGCGGAGCGCGGCATGGTCGTCGTGAATCGGGGCGAGCCGTTCGCGGACGTCCTTCTCCGTGTAGAGCACGCCCGGCTCGAACTCTTCGGCGAGCCGGACGAGCAGGGCGCGACGGAGCTTGCCCCGGCGCGGGATCGCGACGAGCCGTCCGTGCCTGAACAACGCTTCGAGCGGGTCGGCCATAGCGCCGACGGTACCTCGCACCGCGCAGGCCCGTGAACCGGTTTTCCCGACTGTCCGAAATGGACCTTCTCAGGTGCCCGGCAGCGGGAACCCGAGTGCGCGGGAAGCGTTTTCCGGCGTCGGATCCGCCCAGCGCTCCAGCACGTGCGCGCTGGTGGACAGCGACCGGGTCTCCGCGCGGTCCAGGTAGAGCATGCCGTCGAGGTGGTCGGTCTCGTGCTGGACGATGCGGGCGGGCCAGCCCTCGACCTCTTCGTCGAGTTCACGGCCCGTTTCGTCCTGGCCGCGCAGCCGGACCCGCTCGTGCCGCGTCGTCACCGCCTGCCACCCCGGAACGCTCAGGCAGCCCTCGAAGAAGGCGGCGACGCCGGAGCCCACCGCCTCGTACCGCGGGTTGACCAGGATCCGGAACGGCTGAGGAACACGGCGGCGGGCGCGGAGCGTCTCGGCGGGCACGTTCCGCAGAATCTCGGCGCGGTCCTCGAGCACCGCGATGCGGAGCGGAATCCCGATCTGCGGTGCCGCGAGGCCGACGCCGGGCGCCTCGCGCATGGTGGTGCGCATCAACCCGAGGAGACCGTCGAGCCGTTCGTCGCCGAGCTGGCCGTCGTACGGCTCGGCCCGCCGCCTGAGCACCGGGTCGCCCGCGGTCACGATCGGGGCGGGGGAGGGGCCGGCCAGCAACGCGTCGACGAGGTCGATCAAGGAGGGCGTGGGCAAACCGGTCCCTTCGGGTCGAGGCGGGCACCCCGAGTCTAGCGCCGGCGCGCCGCGACTACGCGTCGAGAACGGCGTGGGCGACGTCATGCCCGAGACGTCGCCCGGCGTTGTGATCGAGCCGGGTGTGGACGCCCGCGAAGAGGCGGCTGGTGCCCGCTTCGTCGGAGATGTCCTGGAAGGAGCCGAAGGTGCGGACGGTGCCGGGCAGTACCTCGGACGTGACGGTCACGTCGTGGCACGGCCCGTACTCGTGGCGCAGGATCTCGGCTCCGGTCTGCGCGATGACGCTGTGCGCGCCGGGATAGGAGGGATCGGCGGGGGTTACGCCGAGGCTGGTCCAGTTCGGGTCGCCGGTGGTATCGGGGTTGCCGTCGGTGTCCGCGAGGCGGATCGCGGTGATCGGCCGCCAGATCCGGTAGTGGTATTTGGCGTCGTAGAAGGCGGTCACGGCGTCGGCGAAGGCGAGGTTGAGTTCCGCGAACACGCGCGCGGCGGTGGACAGGCCGCTTCGCGTGCCGAGGACCACGCTCTGGGCGATCTCGTTCCAGTAGTTCCAGATCGGCGCGGCCCAGAACCGGGCCTGGACGGTCTGGTCCGCGGTGCGGGCGGTGCTGGTGTCCTGGCCCAGCCGGGCGGTCTCGTTGACCGCCTCGGCGTAGGCGGCGCTGGTGAGCGGCGGGTACGGGCCGGGCCGGAACCGGCCGGCCCGGTCGAGCACGAACGGGGTCACGGCCGCCCAGTGGGTGAACACGGCGGGGGCGAACGCCGGGGGAGTGGGCCGGTACTGGCCGGGTTCGGTGCCGGGCGGCAGGACCGGCGGGGTGGCGCCCGACCCGTCGTTCGCGCGGCGCCCGGCGATCAGCCGCGCGATCCGTTGCCCGGTCAGGATTCCCGCCGTCTTCGCCCGCCCGTCGGGCACGGTCGCCAGGTCGGCGGCCAGCTGGGCGTCCAGCGCACCGGCGGACGCCGGGTACAGCCCGGTCAGGACGTCGTGGGCGGCCTGCGCCGCCGCCGCGACCGGGGACGCGGACCGCGGCGCGTCGACCGCGATCAGGGCGGGACGACCGGTCCCGCCCGCGGCGACCACCGCGTCGTGGACGGCGGTGTGCAGCATGGCGAAACTCCGGGTGGGATGCACGGTCGCGGGATGCGCCCCCGGGGTCCGCAGGATCCGGAGCAGGGTCCGGTTCCACGCGGCGACGAGGTCGGCGCCGCCTTGCCCCGAACCGGCGGCCATGGCGGGCGCGCCGCCGCCGAGGGCGAGGGCCGCGGCGGTCGCGCCACCGGCGACGAGCAGGCGTCTGCGTGAGAGGGGAATGGTCACTTCTTCGGCTCCCGTCGTTGCGAAACGTGGTCGTCCGTGAGTACGGCGCCGGGTTACGCGCAGCCGGTGTAACCGGCGTGCGTATTACTCGGACGGCGGGGTTCGACGAGGACGGTAGGCCGGATGGTGACCGGTGGGAAGACGTTTCGGGACACGGCGTAAGACAGCCCGAGAGGGAGAAACGGACGCGGAGCCGCAAGGACCCGCGCGGCTGCGGGTGGTCGGTACCGATGCCTACCCGGACTGGGAGGCGGTGTACCGCGACAATGTCGAGCGGGTTTACCGGCTGATGTTCGCGAAGGTCGGCAACCGGCCGGACGCCGAGGACCTCACGACCGAGGTCTTCCTGCTCGCGCTCAAGCCGTTGCGTGTTTCGGCGAGCACCGGCGAGGTGCGGGCGTATCTCCTGGCGACCGCGCGCACGGTGCTGGCGACGCACTGGCGGCGCACGCTCGGCCGGGAGATCACCGCGCTGGACGAAGAGCGGGACGTCGCGGTTCTCGAAGCCGGGACGGAGGATCCGGGGAAGCTGGCGCGGGCGGAGGCGATCCTGGCGGAGTTGCCGGACCGGTACGGGCGGATCCTGCGGCTGCGGTTCCTGGAGGCCTGTTCGCTGAAGGAGGCCGCGGCCGAGCTGGGCATCACCGTCGGCAACGCGAAGGTGCTGCAGCACCGGGCGTTGCGCCAGGCCGCGGCGGTGGCGGAGAGGATGGGAACGTGAGCAGTCGCGGAGTCCGCCGGTTCGTCAAAGACCTGCTGCGGCAACGACGTCCCCGCCGGTTCGACGCCGGGGCCGGTGACGAGGCGGAGCTGCGCGTGGCCGTCCGGCTGCGCGCGGCCCGCCCCGGAAGCGGCGCTCCCACCGAGGAGTTCGTCGCCGGGCTGCACCGGCGGCTGGCCGCCGAACTGGGCGACGAGGCGCCGTCCAGGGGCGGCAGCCGGCGGCGGTTCGTCCGGCTGACGTCGACCGCCGCCGCGGCGGCCGTGCTCGGCGCGGGCGTCGACCATCTGGTGACCAGCGGCGGCGAGGAGGCCGCCGCGCCTCCGCCGCCGGACCGGACGCTGCGGCCGGAACACGGGGAATGGCGGGCGGTCGTGGCCGGAAAGGATCTTCCCGAGGGCGGAGTGCGGCCGTTCGACTTCGGGTCCGTCGCAGGTTTCGTCGAGCGCGCGGACGGACAGGTGCGGGCGGTGTCGGCGACGTGCACGCATCTGGGCTGCCGGCTGGCACTGGACGGTCCGGCCCGGCGGCTGAACTGCCCGTGCCACCGGACGGCGTTCGCCGTCGACGGCGCCGTGCTGTTCCACCAGCTCCCGGTCAAGCCGCCGCCGCTGCCCCGGCTGGTGGTCCGGGAATCCGCCGGGGTGGTGGAAGTGCTCGTCCCCCCACAAGAGACGTAACCAGGGCGCATAGTCCATAAAGGACTTCGCGTTCGCGTCGGGTGACGTCACGGTCAAGGCGGGCGCCACCGTGACGTGGTGGAACGACCTCACCCCTCTCGCCACCCCGGCGCAGTCCGGCCGGGTCAAGCAGATGATGAGCGGCCTGCACACCCCGCGGGTGCTGACCGTAACCCGTCCGCGTATTCGTTGGTGAGGGTTCGGAAAGCCTTTCAGGGGAAGGAAAAACGATGCGAAGAGCTATTGCCGCCACGGTGCTTTCGGCGGCCGCCGCGGCCGTGATCGCCGGTGTGGTCACCGCACCGGCGGCCCAGGCGAGCGGGCGCCGGTGCGGGCCGGCGGTCTCGACGGCGGGCACCGGCACGCTGGGCACCACGTGGACGCTCAAGTCGGCCTATGACGACGACGGCCCGGTGCCGGGGAAACTGGTCGTCGGCGAGGAGTTCCAGATCAACACCCAGGGTGCCGGTCAGCACTGGACGGTCACCTTCGCCGACAACGGCACGGTGTTCTTCAGCAATCCGGACGATGTGTCCACAGTGGGCGGAATCAGGGAAGTCCACATGAATCCGGCCGTGCACCACACGCCACAGCACATGACCGCGCACGCGGTCCGGCACGAGACCGGCGAAGTCATCGACGGGGCGGTCGATCTGCCCCCGGCGCCGGACAGGTGCGGTCCCCTCTCCCCGTGACCGCACCGAACGCGGGGCGTGCCCGGTGGTGCCGGAGACCGGCGGGCACGCCCCGCCCCGATGTGGGAATGCCCACGTCAGATCGGGAAACTTTCGTGCACAGAGGTGCACCGGCGGTGACGCGGCGGAACCGCAAGACGCGGTCATGCGTGCTATAGGACATGAGGACGAATGCGGGAGGCTTGTCGACCCGGCGGCTCTGGGCGCTCGCGGCCGCCGTGCTGGCGGGCGTCGGCGGCGCCTTCGCCAGTGTCACCACCGGTGAGACAGAGGCGATGACCAGGGCCGACCACACTCTTCAGGCGAGGGCAGCGTCGACGACGGCCCCGGCCCCGGAGACGACCGCGCCCCCGGAGACGACCGCCGGCCGCCCGGCGGTGAGCCAGGTCCTGCCGTTCAACGCGAAGCTGACGTCGTCGGACATCCCGGTACGCGGTGGCGGCGTGCGAAGCGGCGCGTGCAGCGGTTCGCTGATCGCCCCCGAGTGGATCATCACGGCCGGACACTGTTTCCACGACATCAACGGCGCGTGGGTGGGCGGCAAACCCCGGTACCACATGACCGTGACGGTCGGGAAACTGAAGGACAGCGATCCCGGCGGGCACACCGCGCAGGTGGTGGACGTCCGCCAGTCGCCGGTCAACGACCTCGCGGTGGCGAAGCTGAGCACCGCGATCGACGACGTCGTCCCGTTGACCTTGCCGGACAAGGCACCCGACGTGGGCCAGCGGCTGCGGTTCGCGGGCTGGGGGTCCACCTCGGCCACCGTCGTCGCCCCGTCCGACCACCTCAAACGCGGGGAGTTCACCGTCGCGAAGATCGCGCCGACCACCCTCGAAGCGCTGCCGGTGGTGCCGCGCACGGTGGAGAACAGCCCGTGCGCCGACGACTCCGGCTCGCCGTACTTCGTCTCCGGCGACGACCGGACCGGGGGCCTGGTGGCCATCGAGAACAGCGGCCCGCCGTGCCCCCAGCCCGGCCGCGAGATCATCGCGCGGGTGGACATCCTGAGCGACTGGATCCGCACGCAGACCGGCGGCACCGCGCGGTAGCCGGGCTACCGGGTGCGGGGCGGGTGCGGTGCTTCGAGCCGCGCGAGCCAGCCCGTGAGCAGGTGTTCCAGCCGGGTGGCTTCGGCCGGGGTGAGATCGTCCAGCAGCCGCCGCTCGTTGCGCATGTGCTCGGTGAACGCCTTGTCGAACAACTCCCGCCCCGCCGGGGTCAGCGCGACCACCCGGCCGCGCCCGTCGGTCGTGCTGGGGCGCCGCGCGACCAGCCCGGCGCGTTCCAGCCGGTCGAGCCGCTTGGTCATGGCCCCGGTGGTGACCATGGTGAACGCCGCCAGCTCTCCGGGCGCCCGCTCGAAGGGATCGCCCGCCCGGCGGAGCGCGGCCAGGACGTCGAACTCGCCCTCGCTGAGGCCGTAGCGGTGATACACCAGGCAGAGCCGGTCGGTCAGCAGCGCGGCCACCCGGTGCAGGCGGCCGATCACGCCCTGGGGGCTGACGTCGAGATCGGGACGCTCGCGCGCCCATTCGGCCTGGATGCGGGCGACATGGTCCAGCGGTGCGGTCACCCTTCCATAGTAGCTTCCCGGGAAGCTATTGTAGCTTCCATGGAAGGTACTCTGCGGTGGAGCCTGATCACCGCCGTCGCGCCGATCGCCTGGGGCACCAACTACTTCGTCACCCACGAACATCTGCCCGCGGGGGTACCGCTGTACGGCGCGATCCTCCGCGCGCTGCCGGCCGGACTGCTCCTGCTCGCGGTGTGCCGGCGGCGGCCGCGCGGATCGTGGTGGGGGAAGTCGCTGGTGCTCGGCGCGCTGAACACCAGCGCGTTCTTCACCCTGATCTACGTCGCGGCGCAACGGCTGCCGACCAGCCTCGCTTCGATGATCATGGCCACCTCGCCGGTGGTGCTGATGCTGCTGGCCTGGCTGCTGGCCGCCGAGCGGCCCGCGGTCCCGGCGCTGGCGGGCGCGGTCGTCGGCATCACCGGGGCGTGCCTGATGCTGCTGACCGCGGCGGTGCGGGTGGACCTGCTCGGCGTGGCGGCCTCGGTGGGCGCCATGGTGCTGTCGTCGATCGGGTACATCCTCGCGAAACGATGGGCGGGGGAGGTCGACGTCCTCGCGTCGACCGCCTGGCAGCTCATCGCGGGCAGCCTCATCCTGATCCCGCCCGCGATCGTGGTCGAGGGCGCCCCGCCGGCCCTCGACGGGGACATGCTGTTCGGCTTCGCGTATGTCACCGTCGTCGCGACCGCTGTCGCCTTCACCGCGTGGTTCGCGGGACTCAAGCACCTGCCCGCCGCGTCCGTCGGACTCATCGGGCTGCTCAACCCCGTCACCGGCGTGCTGCTCGGCACCCTGCTGGCCGGGGACAGCCTCACCACGCGGCAGGTGCTCGGCATCGTGCTGGTGCTGGCCGGGCTGCTGCTCGGCCAGCCGCTCGCCCGCCGGTTCCGCCGCCGCGCCCCGGACCCGGAAGTCCTGAGTGGACAGTGCGTTCCGGCTACCGGCCGAGCGTCCGCGCGAGATCGGGGGCCGGTGCCTTGAACTCGAGCCACCGGCTGTCGGCCATCGCCTCGACCGAATGCGGGACACCCCGCGGATGCAGCAGCGACTCCCCGGGAAGCACCTGCACCGTCCGGCCGGAAAGCGTGCCGCTGAGGCGGCCGGAGAGCAGATGGACGAAGCTGTCGTGCTCGTGCGCGTGGACCGGCGAACACACGCCCGTGGGATATTCGATCTCCAGCAGGACGCCGTGGTCCGTCCGGAGGGGAATCCGGACCCGCCCGTGCCCGCCTAGAAGTTCCAGCCCTTCGACGTGCGTGAGCGGCGCCCATTCGCTCATGCGATCGCCTCGCTTCGCGAGACAGTGTTGAATCTCTTCTGGCGCATGATCAGCCTCCTGCCACCGACGGGATGATCTGGACTTCGACGGCCTCCCGGAGCGGGGTACCGGAGCCGCCGGAACGACGGCACTCTTCGCCGTCCACGAAGAAGTTGACGTAGCGGCGCAACCCGGCCTGTTCGTCACGCAGCCGCCGTTCCAGCGCGGGATGCTCCTTGGCCAGTACGTCGAGCAGGGAGCCCAAGGTGGCGGGCTCGCCGACCTCGACGACCAGACGCCCCTGCCCGCCCGCCTTCTCCCGCAGCACTCCGGGAAGCAACACGATGACCCGCATCGTCACACCGTCGCGGCCCGGACGCACAGCACATCCGGCAGGTGCGACGCGACGAGCCGCCAGCTGTCGCCCTCGTCGCGGCTGGCGTAGACGTCGCCCGTCCGCGAGCCGAAGTAGACCCCGGCGGGCTCGGCGTCGTCGGTGCACATCGCGTCACGCATGACCCCCGCCCAGAAGCCGTCCGGCAGCCCGGGGCCCAGTGCCTCCCAGCTCTCCCCGGCGTTCTCGCTCCGGTACACCCGGCACCGGGCGTCCGGAGGGAAGCGACGCATGTCGGCCACCAGCGGGAAGGTGTAGATCACGTCGGGCCGGCGCGGATGGACCACCATCGGGAAGCCGAAATCGCTGGGCAGGCCCTCGGCGATGGAGCGCCAGCTGGCCGCGTCGTCGTCGCTGCGGTAGACGCCGTGGTGCACCTGGGCGTAGAAGCGTTCCGGCGCTTGGGGATGCGTGGCGACCTTGTGCACGCAGTGGCCGTACTCCGGATACGGGTCGGGGACGTGCACGGCCTTGATCCCCGTGTTGCGCGCCTGCCACGAAGCACCGCCGTCCTCGGTGCGGTAGACACCGCCGGCCGACATCGCGACGGTGATCCGGCCCGCCGTCGCCGGGTGCGGGATCACCGTGTGGATGGCCTTGCCGCCGCCTCCCGGCGTCCAGTGCTCGCGGTGCGGGTGGTCCCACAGCCCGCGGACCAGCTCGTAGGTCCGGCCGCCGTCGGCGGAGCGGAACAACGCCGACGGCTCGACCCCGGCGTAGACCACGTCCGGCTCGCCCGCCGGGCCGGGCGCCAGCTGCCACACCCTGGCGAGCGCTTCCCCGGTGTCCTCCGGGAAGGCGATCGGGGCGTGGCCGGGTTCCTGCCAGCTCGCGCCCAGATCATCGCTCGTGGCGACACTCGGCCCGTAGTGCTCGCTGGTGACCCCGGCCAGGAGTCTCGGCGTGCCGCGGCGGACGTCGATGCCGACCGCGTAGACCTCCGTCATGGGATGGTGGGGCCCGGTCAGCTCCCAGCTCGCCCTGCCATCCGTGCTGGTCGCGAGCCATAAGCCCTTGCGGGTACCGATCGCGAGTAGTACAGCCATCCGACGCCCTCCTTGTAGTGACGTGCATCACAGGAGGGCACGGTACCCCGCCGCACCGACAAAACCGGTTTCCGCCCTGCCGGGGTAGTTACGTCCACCCCCGTTCGGGTATGCATGGAACTGGCAGACCAGGTCATCGGTCACTTCCGCGCCGGGGAAGAGAGACGACATGGTTTCGGGGTACGGATCCGACACCGGAAACGAAGAGCTCGCCGAGCTGGAGCGCCTGCGCGGGCTCGTCACCCAGCTGCAGACCGCGCTGGACACCAGGATCGTGATCGAACAAGCCAAGGGGGTACTCGCCGAGCGGTACCAGATCCCCTTGCCTGAGGCGTTCATCCGTCTCCGGAAGCGCGCCCGCGATCAGCGGCTGCGGCTGCGCACCGTGGCCGGATCGGTGCTCAGCACCCTGCCGGAGGCCAAGACCGACTAGGAAAATCGGTCGGCACCGGACCTCGGCGGGGCTACCGTCGTGTCCCATGACGCAGGGTTCGCGGATCCGGACCGTGGTGGACATCGCGGCACCGCCCGAGGCGGTGTGGCGGGTTCTTGCCGACTTCGGTCGTTATTCCCGTTGGCATCCCACAATAACCGTCCATGAGCCGGTGCCCGAAGCGGTTCCGGGGGCGAAGCTGAACCTGAGGGTGTCTGGCGGCGTCGCCGGTGACCAATCGTTCACCGCCGAGATCGTCGAGGCGCTCGCGCCGCGGCGGCTGGTGTGGCTGGGCGGTGTGCCCGACGTTCTGCTGGGGCGGCACAGCTTCGAGCTCGAACCGCTGGCGAGCGGCGGAAGCCGTTACACGGACACGGAAACGTGGTCCGGCTCCCTGGCCGCGACCGTGATCGCCGAGCAGTACGAGGCCATCCAGGCGGAATACGAGCGGATCGTGCGGGCGCTGAAAGCCGCGGTGGAAGCCGGCTGACCCCGGTCAGGCCGGTGCGGGATATTCGATGTGGGCGGCGACCTTCGTGCCGTCCGCCGCGAGCCAGCCCTTGCGCTCCGCGTACGCGATCATCGCGTCCCAGCGCTCGGGCCAGTCCGCGCCGACGGAACCGCGCGATGCGTTCTCGCGCAAGGCTTCTACCGAAAGCCAGGCACTGTCCGGTTGGTCGGCAGGGCCGCCGAGACCCGCGTCGCACAGCGCTTGCCCCGTTGCCGCCGCGTCCAGAGCGGTGGCGATGTGCAGCCGCGTGCAGTCGTCGCCTTGCTCGACCCGGACCGCGCCGTCACCGCCGACGTGAACGAACACCGGACGCCCCTCCCCGGATAGACCTCGCCCAGGCGAGGGTACGCGCCGGAGGCGGTCAGTGTGGCTTTCCGGGCGGCCGCAGCATGGGGACGAGGAACTGCCGGGCCACCGCGGCCACCTGCTCGTCGTCGTCGAGATCGATGAGGTGACTGGGAATGGCCAGGAACGAGGCGGAGACGCGGACCATCATTTCGGCGACGCGGTCGGCGTCCACCTCGCGGTCCACGGTGCCCGCGCGTTGTTCGTGGCGGAGCTGGCCCGCGACGAACTGCCGCACGGTGGCGAGCGTCCGGCCGCCGTCATTGGTCATCGACGACACGAACAGATCTGGCTCCGCGGCGATGAGGCCGCCGATCAGCGGGTTGCCGCGGATGGCGCGCAACGAGCTCACGAAACCCAGCACCACCCGGTCGGCGACCGTCTCGGCGCGCTCGATGTCGATCAGGAACTGGTCGAAGTACCGGCGGAACTCCCGCCGCACCACGTGTTCGACTAGGGTGTCCTTCGTGGCGAACCGCCGGTAGACCGTGATCCGCGAAACCGCCGCCCGCCGGGCCACATCCTCCATTGTGGACCGTTGGATGCCCATCCGGCAGAACTGCTCGTACGCCGCGTCGAGGATGCGCGTGCGGGTGTCGTCGTGGTCGTCGACCCGTTCGAGAGCCTCGGTATATGCGCGTTCCAGCATCGATTCCGAGCCTGAGGCCGCCCCGAGGGCGGACAGCGCAGGTTCCACGATCACCTCCTGAGACGACCGATTCTGCCTCAAGTTCCGCCCCGGCCGCCGGACTCCGTCCTCACGACGGGTCTTGTGATGGCCGACACGCTGTGCTCTCATGGTGATACGCGGATGCGCATCGTGTTTCATCGTATCAGGCGCTCGCGACCTCGAGGAGGAGGAGCGAAGGCATGGACAGTCTCAGCAGGCGCAACGTGTTGAAGGCGGGCGGGGCGTTGGGCGCACTCGGTGCGCTGACCGCCGCGACACCCGCGTGGGCGTCGACGTGGACGTGGTCGCCCCGGGGCTCGGTCGCGGGCGCCGGCGCGGGTGCCGACCCGCGCTGGGTCTGGGACCCGGAAGCCGATCCGCTGGTCGCCTCGCTGCTCGACCGCGGTGACGTGCCCAGGGTCAACGCGCTGTTGCGGACCTGGACCAGGAACGACCAGCCGTTGCCGGACGGGCTGCCCGGGGATCTGCGGGACTTCATGGAGCGCGCCCGCCGGCTGCCGCCGTGGGCCGACCGGGGAAAGCTCGCCACCGCGGTGGAGTTCAACGAAAAGCGCGGGCTCTACCTCGGCGTGTTGTACGGGCTGGCCAGCGGCATGATGAGCACGGTCATTCCCCACGAGGCACGCGCGGTCTACTACTCCAAGGGCGGCGCGGACATGAAGGACCGCATCTCCAAGACCGCCAAACTGGGCTACGACATCGGCTCGCGGAACGCTTATCAGCCCGACGGCGAAATGATCGTGACGTGTGTCAAGACCCGGCTGGTGCACGCGGCGGTGCGGCACCTGCTGCCGAAGTCGCCGCACTGGCCGGACGTCTCCGGCGAGAAGATCCCGATCAGCCAGGCGGACATGATGGTCACCTGGCACAGCCTGCCCACGACCGTGATGCAGAAGCTCACCGCGTGGCAGGTGCCGATCCCGGCCGCCGAGTCCGAGGCTTTCCTGCACTCGTGGCAGATCGGCGCGCACATGCTCGGCATCATGGACGAGTACATCCCCGCGTCGTGGAGTGCGGCCGACGCGCAGGCCAAGCAGGTACTGGACCCCGTGCTGGCGCCGACCCGCGAAGGCGTCGAGCTGGCCGACATCCTGCTCAACCTCGGCTCGCCGGTCGACGGCGGTGTGCTCAGCAAGCACATCCTCGGCGCGTTCACCCGCTTCCTGCTCGGCGACCGGATCGCCGACTGGCTGGCGATCGCGCGGGAACCGGTCTGGGACCCGCTGCTGAAGGCGAGCTGGGGCCCGTTCATCGCCGTGCGCGAAGGGCTGCTTCCCTTCCCGGGCGCGCCGCAGGCCTATTGGCTCTTAGACGAGTTCCTGCGCAAGGCGGCGCTGCTCTACCTGTCCGAGGCGCGCCCGATCAGCATCGAAATCCCCGAAACCAACCGCCCGTCCTGATGGGCTGAAGGGGACTTTCGTCTCGTCGCATGCGAGGAAAGTCCCCTTCAGCGCACGACACGCGAGGAAAGTCCCCTTCAGCACCGGACTCGAGGAGGAGTTCACGGTATGGCGGAACTGAGCAGGCGCAAGATGTTGCTCTCGGGTGGCGCGCTGGGCGCGCTCGGTGCGCTGGGGATCGCCTCCCCGGCCTGGGCCTGGGCGGCGAGCGGGTCCGTCGCGGGTTCGGGCGCCGGGGCGGATCCGCGGTGGGTGTGGGACGAGGAGGCCGACCCGCTGGTCGCGTCGCTGCTCGATCGCGGCGCGGTCCCCGAGGTCAACCGCCTGCTGGCGGGCTGGACACGCAACGACCAGCCGCTGCCCGCCGGGCTTCCGGCGGATCTACGGTCCTTTATGGACAAAGCGCGTCAGCTGCCTTCGTGGGCGGACAACGGAAAGCTCGAAACCGCCGCCGAATTCAATAAATCCCGGGGGCTGTACCTCAACCTGCTCAACGGCGTCGGCGGCGGAATGCTGAGCACCGCCATCCCCAAGGAGGCCCGCGCGGTCTACTACTCCAAGGGCGGCGCGGACATGGAGGATCGTGTTGCCAAGACCAGCATCCTCGGGTTCGCCGTCGGCGCGCTGAACGCGTACCGGCCCGACGGCTCGTGCGTGGTCAACGCCGTGAAGACGCGGCTGGTGCACGCGGCGGTCCGGCATCTGCTGAAGCAGTCTCCCCACTGGACCGGCGACATCCCGATCAGCCAGAACGACATGCTCGTCACCTGGCACACCCTGCCGACGTTCGCGATGCGCCGGATGCGCGAATGGAAGGTCCCGATCAGCGCCGCCGAATCCGGGGCGTATCTGCACGTGTGGCAGGTGACCGCGCACATGCTCGGCATCAGGGACGAGTACATCCCCGCCACCTGGGACGCGGCGAACGCCCAGTCGGCACAGGTCCTGCCGCCCGCCATGGGGCCGACCCGCGAGGGTGTCGAGCTGACCGACATCCTGCTCGGCCAGCTCGCCGAGCAGACCAGCCCCGGCAGCATCAGCAGGCCGCTGTGCAACGCGCTCGCCCGGTACCTCGTCGGCGACCAGGTGGCCGGCTGGGACGCCATCCCCCGGGAGCCGATCTGGGGACCGGCGATCGCCGCCGCGTGGCCCGCGCTGGTGGCCTTCCGCGAAGGACTCCTCCCGCTGCCGTTGGTGCCCGAGGCCGCGTGGGTCCTCGACGAGGCCGCGCGCCAGTACATCCTCTTCTACCTCACCAAGGGCAAGGGGACGAGGATCGAAATCCCCGAAACCAACCGGCCGGGCTGAGCGATGGGGGAGTCGATCGGGCGGCGAAGGTTCCTCGGTTACGTCCTCGCGGCGCCGATCCTGGTGACCGCCGCCGAGTTCGGGCCGAGGCCCGCGGCCGGTGCCGGGCTGCCTTCGCCGGATCTCACGAAACTGGTCGACCTCAACGACATGCTGACCGCGGCGGCGCTGCCGACTTCGGGCCTGATCTCCGTCGAGGTCCGACCGGACGGCACGGTGTCGTTCGCGTTGCCCCGCGCCGAGGTCGGCCAGGGCATCACCACCTCCTCGGCCATGCTCGTCGCCGAGGAACTGGCCGTGCCACTGGACCGGGTGCGGGTCGCGCTGGCCGACGCGCGGCCTGAGCTGCTGTTCAACCAGCTCACCGGCGCGTCGAACACGACCGTCGCGACCTACACCCCGATCCGGGTCGCCGCCGCGATCGCCCGGCGCCGGTTGCTGGACGCCGCCGCGGCCGAACTCGGCACGCCGGTGGACGCACTGACGCTGAAGGGCGGGGTCGTCTCCGATCGTTCCGGCCGTCGCGTCGAAATCGGTGCGCTCGCGGAAAAAGCGGCGAGCACGCGGACCCGCCAGGTGCCCGTGGAACTGACCGCACGCGAGAACTTCACCGTGATCGGCAGGCCGCACAACCGGATCGACGCGCTGGCCGCGGTGACCGGGCGCAAGGTGTTCGCGATGGATCTCGACGTCCCCGGCGCGAAACCGGCGATGGTGTGCCGCCCGCCGACGATCAACGGACGCGTCGGCGTGGTGGCCAACCTCGCCGAGGTGCGCGGTATGCCGGGAGTCACCGACGTCTGCGTCATCTCCACGGGGGTCGCGGTGCGCGCCGAGACCTTCGGCCAGTGCATCGACGCCGTGCGCGCGCTGCGAGTGTCGTGGAAACCGGGGACCGCGGAAGGGAAATCCGACGAGAGCGTGCTGAAGGAACTGGCCGCCGCGGAGCTGCCGATCGGGCCGCCGCCGCTGGTTCCCGCTGTCGAAGGCAGATTCACCTTCTCCTTCCGGGGCAACAGCGCGCTCGAACCCAACTGCGCCGTCGCCGACGTGCGGCCCGGCCGGGCCGAGATCTGGTCGGCGTTGAAGGCCCCGATCGTCGCCAAGCAGGCCATCGCCGCGAAGCTCGGGCTGCCGCCCGGCGCGGTCACCGTGCACGTCACCGAAGGTGGCGGTTCGTTCGGGCGCAAGCTGTTCCACGACGCGGCGGCGGAGGCGGCCGAGTTTTCCCAGAAGATCGGCAAACCGGTCAAGCTCATGTGGCACCGCGCCGACGACTCCCGCCAGGGCCGGACGCACCCGATGGCCACCTCGCGCGTACGCGCGACGTATCTCGGTGGCACCGTGCTCGGCTACCAGCAGCGGCACACCAGCGTGTCCACCGATCTCGGCCACGGGCTCGGCGAGATCATCACCGCCATGGCCGCGCGGCTCCCGGTGGGCGACATCGGGTTCTCCGAAACGTTCTTCCAGCTCAGCCAGTCGATGCCGTACGACTTCGGCTTCAGCACGCAGCTGCTGAGCGAGACCGGCAAGAGCTTCAACACCGGCAGCATGCGCAACGTCTATTCGCCCGACGTCGCCTGTGCCCGGGAACTCGTCGTGGACCAGCTGGCCGGGAAGATGGGGAAGGATCCGTACCGTTTCCGGCTCGATTTCCTCCGCGACGAGCGTTCCCGCGCGGTGCTGCGCAAGGTGGCCGAGGACGGCGAGTGGGGACGGCGGATGCCCGAGGGCACGGCGCAGGGAATCGCCTTCCACGGGGAGTACAAGGCCGTGAGCGCCGCGCTGGTGGAGATCGACTGCCGCCCCGAAACCGTGGGCAGGCCCATCCGCGACGGCGTCACCGGGCCCCGCGTCACGAAGGCGGTGTTCGCCGTGGACGTCGGCCTCGTCGTCAATCCGCGCGGGCTGGAGGCCCAGATGATGGGCTGCGTGATGGACGGCATCGCGCTGGCACTGACGTCCAGCCTGCACCTGCGCGACGGGTATTTCCTGGAAGCGAGCTGGGACAACTACTTCTACACGCGCCAATGGAACACCCCGCCCGACCTCCGGATCATCGTCATGCCGAGCACCGCGGACGAACCGGGCGGGGCGGGGGAACTGGGCGTCGCGGCGTCGATGGCCGCGGTCGCCTGCGCGTACGGCCGTGCGACCGGGACGATGCCGACCCGGTTCCCGATCAACCACGGGACCCTCTCCTTCGAGCCCAAACCGACCGTCCCGCCGATCCCGCCGTCCCCTGTGGACGGTCTGAAGTACGCCCGCTGAAGAGGGGGAGTTCCGGTGCCCGAGCACACTTTCCGCGTCAATGGCAGACAGGTCACGGTGAACGTGGCCGACGACGTGCGCCTGCTGTGGGTGCTGCGCGACATCCTCGGCGTCACGGGGCCGAAATACGGCTGCGGCATCAACGTCTGCAAGGCCTGCACGAGCCATCTCAACGGCAAGGCGGTGAACCCGTGCGCCATCCCCGTCAAGGATCTTCGGCCGTCCGACGAGGTGACGACCATCGAAGGTCTGCCGGCCACCGTCGGCAGGGAACTGCACCCCATGCAGGAGGCGTGGCTGGAGCACGACGTCGCCCAGTGCGGTTACTGCCAGCCCGGTCAGATCATGGCCGCCGTGGCGCTGGTCCGGCGGGTCGCCGCCGAAGGCAGGGAGATCACCGACGCCGACCTCGACGGCCTCCGCAACGTCTGCCGCTGTGGTACCTACCCGCGCATCCGCGCCGCGATCAGGACCGGAGCCAAGAACATGTGAGGCGGCTTCAAAGCGTGCTGAAGGGGACTTTCCTCGCATCGCATGCGACGAAAGTCCCCTTCAGCGCGTCTTACGAGACTGAAGTCCCCTTCAGCCCGGTGAGGCGGCGGTGGATCTCGGCGTAGCGGGAACGCACGGCGGCGATGACCGACGGCGGCACCGAGGGGCCGGGCGGGCGTTTGTCCCAGCCGGTCGAGACGGCCCAGTCGCGGACGAACTGCTTGTCCAGGCCGTGCTGCGCGCGGCCGGGTCGCCAGGAACCGGCGGACCAGAACCGGGACGAGTCCGGGGTGAGGAGTTCGTCGCCGAGGTACAGGTCGCCGGAGGAGTCGTGGCCGAACTCCAGTTTCGTGTCGGCGAGGAGAATTCCTTGCCGCTCGGTGATTTCCGCGGCGGCGCGGTAGACGCCGAGGGTCAGCTCGCGCAGCCGGGTGGCGGTTTCGGCCCCGACGAGGCCGACGACCTCGGCGAAGGTGATCGGGCGGTCGTGCTGACCGGCCGGGGCCTTCCAGGACGGGGTGAAGATCGGCTCGGGCAGGCGGGAACCGTCTTCCAGGCCACCGGGGAGCGGGATGCCGGAAACGGTGCCGGTGGCGCGGTACTCGGCCAGGCCGCCGCCGGTGAGGTAGCCACGGGCCACACATTCCACCGGGAGCATGGTGAGAGCGCGGCAACGGACGGCGCGCCCGGCGAACTCCGGCGGCACATCGACGGCCGAGAGGACGTGGTGCGGGACAACGCCGGCAAGCCGTTCGAACCACCACAGCGACAGCGCGGTGAGGATCTTTCCCTTGTCCGGCACGGGAGTCGGGAGGACGACGTCGAACATCGAGAGCCGGTCGGTGGCCACGAGGACGGTGTCGCCGCGGTCGGTGTAGACGTCGCGGACCTTGCCGCTGTGCACGAGTTTCACCGGCGGGCCCGCAGCGCCGCGATGATTTCGTCCACCATGGACTGATCGGCCCGGTCCTGGGCCGGGAGCACGAGGGACCGCGGGAAGAAGTGACCGAGGTCGACGCCCAGGCTCAGCGCGTGGACCTCGGAACCGTGGGCTTCGGCCTCGTGGACGGCGCTGAGCAGGTCGGTCTCCAGGAAGCCGTCGGGGTTCTGTGCGGCGGTGGCGCTGTCGGCGGGGCTTCCGTCGGAGAACACCAGCACGATGCCACGCCGCGCGCCGAGGGCACGGGAGCGCTCGGCGGCCCAGCGCACCGCCTCGCCGCCGAGGCCCTCCCGGAACAGGTCCGCCTTGAACAGCCCGGCGATGCCGCGGCGCGAGCGCCGCCACGAGTCGTCGGCGTTCTTGAAGACGAGGTGCAGGCGATCGTTGAGCCGCCCGGGTGCGGCGGGGCGCCCGGCCCTTGCCCAGTCCCGCCGCGCGCGGCCGCCGTTCCAGCCGTCGGTCGAAAAGCCGAGAACTTCGGTGGTGACACCGAGTTCGTCCAGCACCCGGGTCAGGGTGTCGACGAGCACCGAGGTCAGCGGGACGTGCTGTTTCATCGAACCCGAGCAGTCGAGCAGGAAGGTGACGGAGACGTCGGCCTTCCTGGTGACGGCCTCGGCACGGAACACGCGCGTCTCGCCGGGGGAGGTGATCAGGGTGGCGAGGCGGCGGCCGTCGATGTGGCCGCTGTCGAGTCCGTGCTCCCAGCCGTCGGCGGCCGGGATCGCGAGCGCGGCGGCGAGGTCGCGCAGCATCTTGGCGCGGTTCAGCCGGGCGCGGCGGACGAGGTCGTCGAGCCGCGCCCGGAACTCCTTCTGCTGCGCGGGACGGACGAGGCCGGTCGTGTCGCGCTGCCGGTCGTGGGCGGTGGTGAAGATCCGGTATCCGTCCACTTCGGACAGCTGACGCGGGTCGCCCACGACCGGGACACCGGCGTCATCGGGGCCGGAGCCACGGAGGAGATCGGCGAGCGCGCGTTGCCCGGCGGACAGCGCGCGACGTGGTCGTCCGGTGGGGGCGCCCAGCAGGTCCGCGACGCCGACGGCGAACTCCGTCGCCAAGGGCGCGAAGCGTTCTTGCTCGCCGCGCAGCTTGCCGAGCCGGGCGATCCGGGGACCGAACTCGGGCGCGAGGGCGGCCCGCATCGGCTCGATGACCTCCTCCACGAGGGCGGGTACCGGGAACCCGGTGAGATGCGACCAGGCCATGGCGGCCACGGTGTGCAGCAGCAGACCCGAATTCGTCTGAGTGAGCCCGTCGGCGTCGGCGGTGACGAGCCAGTGCTCGACCCGGTGCCGGATGTTCGCCGCCGCACCGGGAAACCAGGGTGGCACCACGGATTCGACGCGGAACTGTTCGAGTTGGTCGAACACCAGGCCGCCGATGTCGCCGTCGGGGCGGTGTTCCCGGTGCAGCGCGGGATCGGTGTACCGCATCCGCAGGGCGAGCCCGTCGGCGGCGCCGCGCAGGCACCGCGGGTCGTCGGCCGCGCCGGCGCGCAGGTGCGGCGCCAGCATCGTCAGCCTGCTCGCGCCCCGGTACGGCTCAACGGCCCGGAACCGTATCTCGCGGTCCCGCCCGATCGCCCGGACGGTGGTGCCGCGCAGGAGGTCGAGCCGGTGCGCCGCGCGGGCGGCGGCGCGGTCGGCGAGCGCGTCGTGGATCATCGCTCAGGCGCTCGCGCGCAGTTCGCGCGGTTCCGGATCGCGGCCGAAACACCGCTGGAAGTACTCGTCGACGATCTCCCGCTCGAACTCCGCGCACTTGTTGGTGAAGGTGATGCGCAGCGCGAGCGCGGGATCGCCGAGGTATCCGGTGTTCTCCGCCCAGGTCACGACGGTCCGGGTGGACATCAGCGTGGCGAGGTCCCCGGATTCGTGGCCCTGGCGGGTGAGCCGGGCGAGCGCGACCATGGCCTCTGCGGTCCGTGCGTCCACAGTGGACACCTGGCCGCGGACGATGCCGACCTCGGTCTCGGCGGGCAGGTAGTCGAGCTTGGCGACGACGTTCCAGCGGTCCAGCTGGGCGTGGTTGATCCGCTGCACGCCGTGGTAGAGCCCGTCGTGGTCGCCGAGCCCGCTGGTGTTCGCGGTGGCGAAGAGCCGGAAACCGGGATGCGAATGGAGGACCTCGTTGCGTTCGAGGAGGGTGAAGCGGCCTTCCTTTTCGAGCAGCCGCTGGATGACGAACATGACGTCGGGGCGCCCGGCGTCGTACTCGTCCAGCACCAGCGCGACCGGGCGCCGGACCGCCCACGGCAGGATTCCTTCGCGGAATTCGGTGACCTGCTTGCCTTCCCGCAGGGTCACCGCGTCGCGGCCGACGAGTTCGAGCCGTCCGACGTGGCCGTCGAGGTTCACGCGCAGACAGCCCCAGTTGAGCCGCGCGGCGATCTGCTCGACGTGCGTGGACTTGCCCGAACCGTGCCGGCCGTGCACCAGCACCCGCCGGTTGTGCGCGAAGCCAAGCAGTAGCGCGAGAGTCACTTCGGGATCGAAGCGGTAGGCGTCGTCGCGCGCGGGGACGTGCTCGTCGGGTTCGGCGAACGCGGGGACCTTCAGGTCGACGTCGAGGCCGAACAGGTCCCGCGCGTCCACTGTCGTGTCCGGCATCCGGTTCGTCACGGCTGCTCCTCTCCCGATGCGGCGTCGGTGGTCGCGGTGATCTCGTGGCGGCTCATGGCTTCGGCGGCGGCGCGCAGCGCGGGCAGCGTCGTGGTGACGTCGTCGAGCGACAGGCGCATGACCGGGGCCTGGACCGCGACCCCGAGGACCGGCTGCCCGCCGTCCTCGCGGGGCACGGTCACCGCGACGCAGACAAGCCCGGGGAGGAACTCCTCGTCGTCGACGGCGTAACCCTGTTCGGAGATCCGGTCGAGCTCGGCGTCCAAAGCGTCGAGCTCGGTGATCGTCTTGCCGGTGTAGCGCTTGAGCGGAGCGTGCCCGATGAGCTTGCGGCGCTGTGGTTTGGGCATCTGCGCGAGGAACAGCTTGCCGCTCGCCGAGCAGTGGACCGGGACCCGCGAGCCGGGACGCAGGTAGAACCGCAGCGGCTCCGGCGTCTCCACGCGGTCGAGGTAGACCACCTCGCCGCGGGACAGCGCGGTGATGTTGCAGCTCTCGCCCAATTCCTCGACCAGGTGCTGCAGGATCACGTGCCGCCCGCCGTTGCGGGAGTCGTTGAGCAGCAGGTTCTCCGCGAGCCGGTGCAGCCGCGCGCCGGTGGTGTAGCTGCGGCCGTCGGCTTCTCTCAGCAGCAGGCCCGCCGACTCCAGCTGCTGGAGCATGCGATGCAGGGTCGGCTTGGGCAGGCCGGTCTCCGCGACGAGCGCCGGCAGCGAGACCTGGTGGTCACTGGCCGCGATCAGTTCGAGCAGCGCGAACAGCCGCAGCGCCGGGGTGTCGCCGGACAGCGGTCCGTCCGGCTCCTGGATCAGTTCCACACCGTCCCCTCTCGTGTCTCGGAAAACAGTACACCTCGTCTCGGACTTGAAGACAACCCGTTGACTTGGCTGGGGCGCGCCGCCTACAGTCCGAGCAAATCCAAGTTTCCGGAATCTTTCGTTCCATATTTTGCGACGCGCAGGGAGCAGGCAGTGAGCGAGCGAGCAACGGGGCCGCAGAAGATGACCCCCTCGGAGGCCTTCGTCGAGACGTTGGCGGCCAACGGCGTGACCGAGATCTTCGGCATCATGGGCTCGGCCTTCATGGACGCCATGGACATCTTCGCGCCGGCGGGCATCAAGCTGATCCCGGTCGTACACGAGCAGGGCGCGGCGCACATGGCCGACGGCTACGCCCGCGCCAGCGGCCGCCACGGCGTGGTCATCGGCCAGAACGGCCCCGGCATCAGCAACTGCGTCACGGCGATCGCGGCCGCGTTCTGGGCACACAGCCCGGTGGTCATGATCACGCCGGAGACCGGGACGATGGGGATCGGCCTCGGTGGCTTCCAGGAGGCCAACCAGCTGCCCATGTTCCAGGAGTTCACGAAGTACCAGGCGCACGTGAACAACCCGAACCGGATGGCGGAGTTCACCGGCCGGGCGTTCGACCGCGCGATGTCGGAGATGGGCCCGACCCAGCTCAACATCCCGCGCGACCACTTCTACGGCGAGATCGAGGCCGAGATCCCGGTGCCGCAGCGGCTCGACCGCGGTCCCGGCGGCACCCGCAGCCTCGACGAGGCGGCCGATCTGCTCGCCGGGGCGGAGTTCCCCGTGATCGTCGCGGGCGGCGGCGTCGTCTTCTCCGGCGGTGTCGAGGAATGCCGCGAACTCGCCGAGCGGCTCGGCGCGCCGGTGGTGAACAGCTACCAGCACAACGACTCGTTCCCGGCGAGCCACCCGCAGTGGTGCGGCCCGCTCGGCTACCAGGGATCGAAGGCCGCCATGCGGCTCATCTCCAAGGCGGACGTCGTCCTCGCGCTCGGCACCCGGCTCGGCCCGTTCGGCACGCTGCCGCAGCACGGCATGGACTACTGGCCCAAGAACGCGAAGATCATCCAGGTCGACGCGGACAACAAGATGCTGGGCCTGGTCAAGAAGATCGACGTCGGCATCTGCGGTGACGCCAGGGAAGCGGCGGCGGCGCTCACCGAGCGGCTGCGCAAGCGGACGCTCGCCTGCGACGCGACCCGCGGTCAGCGTGCCGACGAGATCCGCGACGAGAAGGAAACGTGGGAGCAGGAGCTCAGCGCCTGGATCCACGAGACCGACCCGTACAGCCTCGACATGATCGCCGAGCAGGAGAAGGACGAGCACAACTGGCTGCACCCCCGCCAGGTCCTCCGCGAGCTCGAAAAGGCGATGCCCGAGCACGTGATGGTGTCCACCGACATCGGCAACATCAACTCCGTCGCCCACAGCTACCTCCGGTTCGAAGAGCCGCGTAGCTTCTTCGCGCCGATGAGTTTCGGCAACTGCGGGTACGCGCTGCCGACGATCATCGGTGCCAAGGCCGCTTGCCCCGGCCGACCCGCGATCGCCTACGCCGGTGACGGGGCGTGGGGGATGAGCATGGTCGAGATCATGACCGCGGTGCGGCACGACATCCCGGTCACCGCCGTGGTGTTCCACAACCGGCAGTGGGGCGCGGAGAAGAAGAACCAGGTCGACTTCTACAACCGCCGCTTCGTCGCCGGCGAGCTGGAGAGCGAGAGCTTCGCCGGGATCGCGCAGGCGATGGGCGCCGAGGGCATCGTGGTCGACTCGCTCGACGAGGTCGGTCCGGCGCTGCGCAAGGCCGTCGACGCGCAGATGAACGAGGGCCGCACCACGGTCATCGAGGTCATGTGCTCGCGCGAGCTGGGCGACCCGTTCCGCCGCGACGCGCTGCGCAAGCCGGTGCGCCTGCTCGACAAGTACCGCGACTACGTCTGATCCGCCTCACCCCGGCAGATTCCGGCGGCGAAGGTCCGTGGGGGCCTCCTTGAGGGACTCTGGGTCTCTCAAGGAGGCCCCCACGGACCGGCGCGCCGCCCTGCCGCCCACTCACGAAAGCGATAGCCCGTGACGTTCCCCCTGCATGATCGATGGCGTGAGGTGCTGGCCGGCATCCGGCCCGTGGTCGCGCTGGCCGACGGCGACGACCCGCGTGTCGTCCAGGCGGCGGCGTTGCTGCACGACGAAGACGGCGTCGCGCCCCGGCTCGTCGGCGATCCGGCCTCGATCCGCCGGGCCTGCCGCGACGCGAGTGTCCGGCTGCCCGATGAGTCCATTGTGGACGCCGCAGGACTCGCCGCCGACGCGGCGATCCACGGACTGATCACGACCCGGCTCGTGAAGAAGCCCGACCGGATCCCGGACGCGCTGGCCGATCCCGTCAGCACGGCCGTCGCGGGCGTCGCCACCGGAGCCTTCGACGCGTGTGTCGCGGGCGCGAACCGGCCGACCGCCGACGTGCTGCGGGCGTGCCTGCGCTACGTCGGGCTCGTCCCGGACAGCACGACGTTGAGCAGCTGCTTCCTGCTCGTCCTGCCGGACGAGCGATGCCTGACCTTCGCCGATTGCGCCGTGGTTCCCGACCCCTCGGCCGAGGAACTCGTCGAGATCGCGCTGGCTTCCGCCCACACCCACCAGGCGCTGACGGGGGAGGAGCCGGTGATCGCGATGCTCTCGTTCTCCACGCTCGGCAGCGCCACGCACGAACGCGTCGAGCGCGTCCGCCGCGCCACCGACCTGCTGCGGGCGCGTGACTCCGGCTATCAGGTGGACGGCGAGCTGCAGTTCGACACCGCCGTCGAGTCGAGCGTCGGGCTGCGCAAGGCGCCCGGATCCCAGGTCGCGGGGAGGGCCACCGTCCTCGTCTTCCCGAATCTCGACGCGGGCAACATCGGGTACAAGATCGCCGAGCGCCTCGGCCGTGCCCGCGCGTTCGGCCCGATCCTGCAAGGACTCGCCGTACCGGTCAACGATCTGTCCCGCGGCTGCGGCGTCGGCGACGTCCGGGCGACCGCCCTGCTCACCGCGGTCCAGGCGGTACGGAGCAGGACCGCGGTGAGTGACGGCGCCTAGATGGACCTCGTCCTCGCCGCGCTGGCGGTGGCCGCGTCCTCGCTCATCGGCGGTGCGACGGGCTTCGCGACCTCGCTACTGTCCACGCCGGGGTTGCTGCTGCTCGGCTACGACGTGCCCTTCGTGGTGACGGTCAACCTCGCGGCGACGCTGGTGTCGCGGATCCTCGTCGTGTGCCGGTCGTGGCGGGCGATCGAACCGAAACGCATCGCCCTGCTCGTGGCGGGCAGTGCTCCGGGCGCCGTGCTGGGCGCGGTGACCGTCGGCGCGGTCCCGGTCCATGTGCTGCGGATCTTCGCCGGTGTCGTCGTGGCGCTGCTGGGCCTTCTCCTGCTGCTGCCGTCCACCGGCGAGGGCAACGCAGGGCCGGGCCGCGCCGGGCACGTGGCCACCGGGCTGGCCAGCGGCTACCTCGCCACCTCGGTGTCGCTGAACGGCCCGCCGGTCGCGGCGCTGCTCAGCGCGGCGAACCTGCCGGTGCGGGCGTTCATCGCGAACCTGGCCTGCTACTTCATCTCGACGAACCTGATCTCCCTCGGCGCGCTGGCCGTGACCGGCGGGATCCCGCGGCACGGGCTGCTTCCCGTGCTCCCGGTCCTGCTCGGGGCGGCGATCGTGGGCAACCAGCTCGGCACGGCGGTGTCGGCGCGGGTGCCGCGGAAGGCGTTCAAGTACGTCGTCGCGGGGCTGGTCGTCGTCTCCGGGGTGGTGACGGCGGTTTCCTGACCGGCTGCGTTAGCCTTGCCGGGTCAGCGGATCGCCAGGACGACGGAAGCCCGTGAACCACTCAGGAGCCCAGCCACCAGCCGGCACCCAGGCCATCCGACGCGCGCTCGGGGTGCTGCGGCTGCTCATGGAGGAGGGCGGGGAGCTTTCCCTGTCCGCCATCGCCCGGCGTCTCGACCTCACGCCGGGCACCACGCACCGCGTCGTCGGCGCGCTGAGCGTCGACGGCCTGGTGGCCCACAACCCGCACACCGACTGCTACCACCTGGGCGCCGGGGCGATCCTGCTCGGCCAGGCCGCGCAGCGCGTCCACGGCCTGGAGCGGGCGCTGCCGGTGATCCGGCAGGTCAACGAGGAGACCGGGGAATCGGTCAACATCGCGATCCGCGACGGCCGCGAGTCCGTGGTGCTGCTGCGCGTCCAGTCCACCCTGCCGCTGCGGTTCGAACAGCATCCCGGGGCCCGGTTTCCCTTGTACACCACCGCGTCCGGCAAGGCGATCCTCGCGCACTCGCTGGACGTCGAAGCGTACCTGGCGAGCCTGCCGGAGCAGTTGCCCGCGCTGACCACGCATACGCTCACGACGCGCGAGGAGCTGGCGCTGGAGCTGACCGAGACCCGCGACCGCGGCTACAGCATCGACGACGAGGAGAACGTCGCCGGGGTGCGCTGCGTGGGCGCCGGGGTCCTGGACGACCAGGGCCTGGCGAAGGCCGCGGTGGTCATCCAGGTACCCACAGTCCGGCTGCCCGACGAACGCATCCCCGAACTGGGCGCGCGGGCCATCGAGGCCGCGCGGGAGGTCGCGCAGTTCCTGCCGCCGGACAGGTTCACTCAGCGCTGACGCCGAGCGCTCGCGCGGTCAGCGAGGCGAGGTGCGTCGGCTCGTGCTCGGAGAGCTGGCGGATCTGCGTCCGGCAGCTGAAGCCGTCGGCGTGGACCACCGTCCCCGGAGCGGCCTCGCGCAAAGCGGGCAGCAACTGGTGTTCGGCGACCTGGACCGAGACGTCGTAGTGCCCGCGCTCGAACCCGAAGTCGCCCGCGAGGCCGCAGCAGCCTTCGCGCAGCACCCGCACGTCGCCGGTCACGCGGCCGAGCAGCCGGGCGTCGGCGTCGTAGCCCAGATCCGCGTGCTGGTGGCAGTGCACCTGGGTGAGGACCCGGTCCTCGACCGCCTTGATCGCCGGGAGTTCTGCTTCGCCCACATGCTCGGCGAAGGTACGGACCGCTTTGCCGAGCAGTTCCACCCTCGGGTCGCCGGGCAGCAATTCGGCGGCGTCCTTGCGCAGCATGGCCGTGCAGCTCGGTTCGAGCCCGATCACCGGCACTCCACGTTCCAGCCACGGCTGGAGGACGTCGAGGGAACGACGCAGCACGCCGCGCGCCGTGTCGAGCTGGCCGGTGCTATGCCAGGTCAGTCCACAACAGACGGTCCGGGCGGGGAGGTGCACCTCGTGACCGAGGGCTTCCAGCACGGCGACGGCGTCGCGGCCGACCGCCGGGTCGAAGAAGTTGGTGAAGGTGTCCGGCCACAACACGACCGGCCTCCGCTCCTCCGTCCACTGTGGATTTTCGCGGCGGGCGAACCAGTTACGGAACGTCGGGGTGGCCAGCGCGGGCAGTTCGCGTTCGACGGCGATCCCGCCGAGCCGGTTGAGTACCCGCCGTAGCGGGCTCGCCGCGACGGCGTTGACCACCTTGGCCATCGGCGCGCCCAGCCGCAGCCAGCGCGGCAGCGCGCCCATCGTGTAGTGCGCCATCGGGCGTTTGCGGCCTTCGTAGTGCCTGCTCAGGAATTCCGAGCGGTAGGACGCCATGTCGACGCCCACCGGGCAGTCGGATTTGCAGGCCTTGCAGCCCAGGCACAGGTCGAGTGCGTCGCGGACCTCGGCAGACTGCCAGCCGTCGGTGATGACGTCGCCGGCGAGCATCTCGAACAGCAGCCGGGCGCGGCCGCGGGTGGAGTGTTCCTCCTCGCCGGTCGCGCGGTAGCTCGGGCACATCACGCCGCCCGAGGCGGACACGCATTTGCCGACGCCCACACAGCGGCGTGACGCCGCGCCCAGGTCCCCGCCGTCCGCGTGCAGCGCGAGCCGGGCACGGGTGGGCAGGACCGGTGGCGCGATGACCGTGCGCAGATCGGCGTCGAGCGGCGCGGGGTCGACGACCCGGTGCGGGTTCATCCCGTTGCCGGGATCGAAGGCGGCCTTGAACTCCGCGAAGGCGGCCATCAGCCGCGGCGGGAACATGAGGGGGAGCAGTTCGGCGCGGGCCTGCCCGTCGCCGTGCTCGCCGGACAGTGAACCGCCGTGGGCGACGACCAGTTCGGCCGCGTCGGTGAGGAAGGCGCGGTAGGCCTGTTTCGCTTCCGGCGCGGCGAGCGGGAAGTCGATGCGCACGTGCAGGCAGCCGTCGCCGAAATGGCCGTATACCAAGCCTTTCCGGCCGTGCTTTTCCATCAGCAGCTCGAACTCGCGCAGGTACTGCCCGAGATTTTCCGGCGGCACCGCGGCGTCCTCCCAGCCGGACCACGCCTCGGAGCCGTCCGCGAGGCGGGTGGCCAGTCCCGCGCCCTCCTCGCGGATCCGCCAGAGTTTCCGTTGCGCCACCGGGTCTTCCACCACCAGGAGACTGGCTCCGGCCTGGCTTGCGCGCTCAGCCACTCGCCGGGCGTCTTCCCGGGCCCCGGCCGCCGACGCGCCGCCGGTTTCGAGGTACAGCCACGCGTTCCCGGGCGGGAGTTCGCTGCGGTCGCCGGGTTTCCGCGCGTCCAGTGCCTGGACGAGCCCGGTTTCGATGCCCTCCATGGTCAGCACGGGCAGATCGAGCAGCGCGGGGACGGCGTCGGCGGCCTCGACACTGCTGGCGAACCCGAGCACCACGAGCGCCCGTGACGACGGCGCCTCCGCCAGTTCGACTGTCGCGCTCAGGATCGTCGCGCAGGTCCCCTCGGTACCGACGAGCGCCTTGGCGACGTCGAAACCGTTCTCCGGCAACAAGTATTCGAGGTTGTAACCGGACACGCGCCGCGGCAGCTTCGGGAACCCGAGCCGGATGTCGGAGAGGTACTTGTCGCGTACCGCGCGTAGCGAACGGTAGAGCTGCCCCACGGAATCCTCACGTGCGCATAACGATTCCAGCTCCTCCGGCGACGTCCGGCCGACCTCCAGCCGGGTCCCGTCCCGCAGCGCGATCTCCAGCGACCGGACGTTGTCGACGGTCTTGCCCCACGCCACCGAATGCGAGCCGCACGCGTTGTTGCCGATCATTCCGCCGATCGTGCAGCGGCTGTGCGTCGAGGGATCGGGTCCGAAGGTCAGCCCGTACGCGGCGGCTTGTTCGCGCAGCCGGTCGAGCACCAGGCCGGGCTCGACGCGCGCGGTGCGGGCCTCGGCGTCGATCTCCAGAACATGGTTGAGATGGCGGGTGAAGTCGAGGATCACCGCCTCATTGGTGGCCTGGCCGCCGATGCTCGTCGCCGCGCCTCGCGGCAGGACCGGCGCGTCGTGCTCGGCGCAGACCCGCAGCACGGTCGCCACTTCGTCGGCCGACCGGGGACGCACCACCAGCAGCGGGACGTGCCGGTAGTTGGACGCGTCGGTGGAGTGCGTCGCGAGTGTCGACGGGTCGCCCGCCACCTCGCAGGACACCGCGGCTCGCAGCGCTTCCTCCAGCGTGGCTCGCGAAAGTGCGGGTGACGGCATGGGCCTCTCCAGGGAACTCGGGGGTTCACAACGACTGGACACGGAGCTATGGTGTGCTCGCCACATAGTGGATATGTCTTCCACATTTTGTCAATGTCGACGTGAGGAGTGGTCACCCGTGCCCGAACTGCACCGCAACGAGAGTGTGTTCACCTGGGCCGCACCGCCGCTGAAGTTCGGAGCCGGTGCCCTCGACGAGCTCGGCGCCGAGGTCGCGGCCCGGCAGGCGAAGTCGTGCCTGATCCTCACCGACCCCGGGGTCCGGGGGACCGGGATCCCGGACCGCGCGCTCGACTCGATCCGCGCCGCGGGCGTGAAGAGCGAGATCTTCGACGGCGTAGGCGTCGAGCCAACCGACGCGAGCATCGACGAGGCGGTTTCCTTTGCCCGGCAACAGGATTGGGACTGCTTCGTCGCCATCGGCGGCGGTTCGGCGATCGACACCGCCAAGGCCGTCAACCTGCTCACCACCCACCCCGGCGAGCTGCTGGACTTCGTCACTCCGCCGATCGGCGCGGGCAAGGCGCCGTGGCTGCCGCTCAAACCGCTGATCGCGGTGCCGACGACCGCCGGCACCGGCTCGGAGTCCACCACCATCTGCGTGGTCGACCTGCTCGGCCTGCACCTCAAGGCCGGGGTGAGCCATCCGTCGCTGCGCCCGTCGCTGGCCGTCGTCGACCCCCGGACCACCGTCTCCCTGCCGTCCGAGGTGACCGCGGCGAGCGGGATGGACGTGCTTTCACACGCGTTGGAGAGCTACACCAGCGTGGCCTTCGACGCGAAACCCGCGCCGGAGGACCCGATGCGCCGCCCCGCGTTCTGCGGGTCGAACCCGATCAGCGACGTCTGGTGCGAGATGGCGCTTTCCCTGGTGGGCAAGCATCTTCGTGGCGCTGTCCTCAATGGACGGGACCTGACCGCGCGGACGCAGATGGCCTTGGCGTCCACCTACGCCGGTACCGGATTCGGCAACGCCGGTACGCATTTGCCGCACGCCAACGCGTATCCGATCGCCGGTGCCGTCAAGAACTACCGGGCCGAGGGCTACCCCGAGATGCCGATGGTGCCGCACGGCCAGGCGGTGTCGGCCACCGCGGCCGCCGTGTTCCGCTGGACCTACCCGTCGGCCCCCGGACGTCACCTGCGCGCGGCGCACCTGCTTTCGGGCGGGCAGACCTTCACCGCGACCGACGGGGCCGAGGCCCTGCCGCACGTGCTCGGCGAGCTGATGGCCGACATCGGGATGCCGAAGGGGCTGCACGCCTTCGGCTACGGCGAAGCCGACATCGACACGCTCGTGGACGGCACCCTCAAGCAGACCCGCCAGCTCGCCGTCGTCCCCCGGCCCGTCACCCGCGGTGCACTCGAAGACATTTTCCGCCGCTCCCTCTAGAGAGTGCTGCAGAGCGGCTTGCGTAGCGGTGCGGGTAGCGGAACCTCAGACGCCCTCTCGCTCCGGGATCGCCTCCTCATGAATGCCAATTCACCACGTCGACGCTGTCCTCGCGAGAGGGCGTCTGAGAACCCGCAGCGGTGCGAGCTGCTGGCCCACAGCAAGCGGCTTCGCCGCTTAGGAAACAGAATCTGGAAGGAAACGGAGTTATCAATGGAGACAACTCCTTCCCGGCCTGGCGAGGAAACCAGGGGCAGTTCCGACGTCCGCCTCGTCGTGGCGTCCAGTGTCTTCGGCACGACCGTCGAGTGGTACGACTTCTTCCTCTACGGCACGGCCGCGGGCATCGTGTTCAACAAGCTCTACTTCCCCGGCAGCGACCCGCTCGTCGCCACCGTCCTGTCGTTCGCGACCTTCGCGCTGGGCTTCCTCGCCCGGCCGGTCGGCGGATTCCTTTTCGGACACCTCGGCGACCGGGTCGGCCGCAAGAAGACCCTGGTCGCGACGATGCTCATCATGGGCGTCGCGACCTGCCTGATCGGCCTGCTGCCCGACTACGCGATGATCGGCCCGGCCGCACCGATCCTGCTCATCGTGCTCCGGCTGGCGCAGGGCGTCGCCGTCGGCGGCGAATGGGGCGGCGCCGTGCTCATGGCGACGGAGTACGCGCCCGCCGGGAAACGGGGCCTCTACGGGAGTTTCCCGCAGATCGGGCTCGCGCTCGGGCTCACCCTCGGCACCGGTGTGCTGGCGGCGCTCAACGCCGTCACGACGGAGGCCGCGTTCCTCGCCTGGGGCTGGCGCATCGGGTTCCTGCTGTCGGCGGTGCTCGTGGTCGTCGGGCTCCTCATCCGCGTGAAGATCGTGGAGACGCCGGCCTTCCGCAAAATGGCCGAGCAGGAAGGCGAATCGACCGTCCCGGCGCTCGAACTGGTCCGCGACCGGGTCTCCCGGCGGCATCTGCTGCTCGGCATGGGCAGCAGGCTGACCGAGGGCGTGGCCTTCAACGCGTGGGCCGTGTTCGTGATCTCGTACGGCAGCGGGACCCTGCACCTGAACCGGCAGCCGCTGCTGCAGGCGGTGATGATCGCCGCCGCCGTGATGGTCGTGTTCATCCCGATCTTCGGCCGGGTGTCCGACCGCGTCGGCCGGCGCCGTGCCTTCGCCGTCGGCGCCGTGACGACCCTGGTACTGGCGATACCCGCGCTGGCCGCGCTGCACGCGGGCAACACGGTCCTGATCACCGTGTCGCTCGTCGCCGTCCTGGGCATCAGCTACCCGCTGATGTACGGGCCGCAAGCGGCCTTCTACGCCGAGTTGTTCCCGGTGTCCCGCCGCTGCACCGGGATCTCGGTCGTCTACCAGCTCTCCGGCGTGGTGGCCTCCGGGCTCACCCCGCTGATCCTGGCCTACCTGGCGGGCCGCACCGGCACGAACGGGGTGCTCGTCTACCTCGCGGTGACCACCGCGATCAGTGTGGTGTGCACGCTGGCCATCCGCGACCGCGACATGTTCGCCGACGACGTCCGCGCCCCCGTGCCCGCTGCCGTCGTCAGTCCCGGAAACCCCTGACCCGGACTCCTGGGTGGTGGGTTGTGGGCCACACCCCCCCCCCCCGATGTGGGGCGCGAACAAAACAACAACCACGGGGGGGACCCCCCCCCACCCGCACCAAGCG
>NZ_JBHYIQ010000104.1:0-277 GCF_042739895.1 Amycolatopsis sp. NPDC059021 | reverse complement strand
TGTTCGCCGACGACGTCGGCCCCCGCGGGCCCGGTGCCGTGGTTAGACGCGGAAACCCGTGACCCGGACTCCTGGGTGGGGGGTGCGCCTCGCACCCACCACCCCTTTTTTGTGCCCTGACAACGAAACCTTCCCGTTGCTGCCGACCCTCCCGTCGCGAACGGAGCGTTCGCGACGTTCAACGTCTCATACGCGTCGTTCAGGACACCCGCCCTTAGCACGCTGGGCGCCACACCGCGAACGGTCCGTGGGGGCCTCCTTGAGGGACCCAGGGTCC
>NZ_JBHYIQ010000103.1:9300-35740 GCF_042739895.1 Amycolatopsis sp. NPDC059021 | reverse complement strand
CTGCCGAGGGGGCAGCCCGCCCGCCCGTGGGCTGAAGGGGACGTTCGTCTCGTAAGACGCGATGAAGGGGACTTTCCTCGCATCGCATGCGACGAAAGTCCCCTTCAGCTCGCTTCGGTCAGAACTTGAAGACGCCGTCGGTTTCGGCGTCGGCGGCGCAGGCGTTGCCGTAGGTCGCGCGGAAGGCGACCGGCTTGCCGCGCCACTCGCCGGTGGCCGAGACGTCGACCGGCGAGTAGTTGAGGGTGCAGGCCTGGTGGCGCGGGGTGATCTTGTCGAAGTCGCCCCCGGCGCGGCCGAGCACCGCGCAGGCGCTGTCGTGCGCGGGGTGGGTGCCGCCCGCTGGATCGCAGGTCAGCGTCACGGCCGAGAGCCGCCCGGTGACTTCGTGGGTGCTCAGCTGGAGCGAGGACGGGAGTTCGTGCGGCGCCGGGCACAGGCCGATCAGGCAGGCGGCAAGCGGCGCGAGGGGAAAGAAAGCCATATCGGGTCTATCGGCACCGCCATACCGGTCACTGTGTTCCTCGTCCGGGTGAGTCTTCATCGCTCGGCTGGGTGACATCGGCCGCGATGTCGTGGGCTAGCAGCGCGACGTACAGCGAGAGCATCGACTCGGGATCTTCGAGCCGGACGCCGAGCACCTGCTCGATTCGCGCGAGTTGCTGGTAGTACGCGGTCCGCGAGGTGTGGGCCGCCGCCGCGGCCGCGGACTTGTTGCCGCCCTGGGCGCAGTAGTGCCGCAACGCCTGCACCAGCCTGCTGCCCGCGGCAGCGTCACGCTGCAGCAGCGGGCCGAGCTCCCGCGCCGCGAACGCGGTCACGCGCTCGTCGTCGGCCAGCAGGTGCAGCAACCCGCGCAGCCGGACGTCGGCCAGCCGGTGGACCGGCCGATCGGTGCCTTCCCGCAGCGCTGCGGCCGCGACATGCGCGGCCTCGACGAGCGTCCGGCGGGCCTCGGCGGGGCCCGACACGGTCGTGCCGACCGCGATCACCGCGGGCGCGCTGCTCCTGGCCTCGTGGACGTCGGAGGCCAGGCGCTGCAACACCGCGTCGGCGTTCGCCTCCGGCGACAGCGCGATCAGCGCGCGCACCGCGACGTCGTCCGGCCCGACCAGTACCGACACCTTCGCACGCCGGGCCGAGAGCGCGGCCGCCTCGGCGAGTTCCCGCAGCACCGGCGGCGTGGAGAGCGCGGGCCGCCCGGTCGCGGTGATCCGCGGCCGGATCGCCAGCCCGATCAGGCGGCGTCCGGTCAGCGGGACGGCCAGCGCCGAGGCACGGGCCAGCAGTTCCGCGGACGGCGTCGGCGAGCACAGCAGCTCGGTGAGCACCGCGCGGTGGGCCTGCCGTTCGAGCCCGTCGGAGTCCTTCGCGACCAAACGGTGCACCGCCAGCGCCGACGCGGCCCGCTCGGCGACGACGCGGTGCCGGTGCGGCGGCGGTTCGGCGCACACGACGACCAGCCGCGCCCAGTCGTGCCCGCGCGCGCCGACCACGGTCACCAGCCAGCCCGCGCCGGCGTGGTACCCGGTCCGCTCGCCGACCTGGATCGCCCGCGAACGCGCCGGCCAGCCGGTCAGCAGCTCGCCGGGGTCGGTGCCCGCCGCGTCGTAGGCGAGCACCTCGTGGTCCAGGGTCTCCAGCACCACCGGCTGTTCGGTGATCCGCGCGACCTCGCCCAGCACCACCCGCGGTTCGGCGCCCGCGACGGTCAGCGCGGTGAACGTTTCGTGCACGCGTTCGGCCGCGCGCAGCTCGGCGACCTGCGCGTCCACGATCATCCCGTTGACCGCCTCGGTGACCGTGACGTACCGCGTCTCGCGGGAGAGCGTGACCAGCGGCAGGCCGTGCCGGTCGGCGGCCTCGACCAGCGCGGGCGGCAGCTTCTCGTGCCAGTGCCGGACCAGCTCGATCACCAGGCCCGCCGCGCCGACGCCGGCGAGATCGCCGATGTAGCGGGCGAGCGCGGCGCCGTCGTCCGGCAGCGCGACGCCGGTGGTGAGCACCAGTTCGCCGCCGCGGAGCAGATGCGCGATGTCGGCGACCTCGGCGACGTGCGCCCATCGCACGGCGGCGTCCAGCCCGGCCGCTCCGGCCACCACGTGCGGGCGGCCCTGGCGCAGCACGGGAAGGGCCAGGACCTCGGCGACGGTCGGGTACATCGGCTCACATTCTCTGGGGTGGGACAGACTGTACGGCCGCGCGGCCGAGTCCGTACATGTTGCCGATGGTCCGGTGTGGCGTGCGCGAAGGAGACTCCGGAGCGCAGGTTCACCCACGACGAAGGAGCGGCCCCGTGACCGACCGCATCAGCCATTGGATCGACGGCAAGACGTTCGACGGTGTGGCGCAGCGCAGCGGGGACGTGTTCGACCCGGCGACCGGCGAGGTCGCGGCGAAGGTCGATTTCGCGGGTCAGGCCGAGGTCGACAGGGCGGTGGCGGCGGCCTCGGCGGCGCTGCCGGGCTGGCGCGGGACGTCGCTGGCCGGGCGCACGCGGATCCTCTTCGCCTTCCGCGAACTGCTCGTCGCCCGCAAGGACGAACTCGCGAAGATCGTCACGAGCGAGCACGGGAAGGTCGAGTCCGACGCGGCGGGCGAGATCGCCCGCGCCATCGAGAACGTCGAATACGCGTGCGGCGCGGCACAGCTGTTGAAGGGCGGCTTCAGCGAGAACGCCTCGACCGGCGTCGACGTCTACTCCATCGCCCAGCCGCTCGGCGTCGTCGGCGTGATCTCGCCGTTCAACTTCCCGGCGATGGTGCCGCTGTGGTTCGTCCCGAACGCCTTGGCGTGCGGCAACACCGTGGTGCTCAAGCCGAGCGAGAAGGACCCGTCCGCGGCGAACTTCATCGCGGAGCTGTTCGCCGAGGCCGGGCTGCCCGCGGGCGTGCTCAACGTGCTGCACGGCGACAAGGTCGCGGTCGACGGGCTGCTGGAACACCGTGACGTCAAGGCGATCTCGTTCGTCGGGTCGACGCCGATCGCGCGGTACGTCTACGAAACCGGGACCCGCAACGGAAAGCGGGTCCAGGCGCTCGGCGGCGCGAAGAACCACATGGTCGTGCTGCCCGACGCCGACCTCGACCTCGCCGCGGACGCCGCGGTGTCGGCGGGCTTCGGCTCGGCGGGGGAGCGGTGCATGGCGGTGTCGGTCGTGGTCGCGGTCGACCCGGTCGGCGACGAACTGGTCGCGAAGATCACCGAGCGGATGTCGAAGCTGCGCGTCGGCGACGGCCGCAAGCCGACCTCGGAGATGGGGCCGCTGGTCACCAAGGCGCACCACACCCGCGTCGAGTCCTATGTGGACGTCGGAGTGGCGGCGGGCGCGTCGCTGGTCGTCGACGGCAGGGGCGTCGAGGCCGACGGCGGCCAGGACGGCTTCTGGCTCGGCCCGACGCTGTTCGACCACGTGCGCCCGGAGATGCCGATCTACACCGACGAGATCTTCGGCCCGGTGCTCTCGGTCGCGCGCGCCGATTCGTACGAGGCCGCGCTGGAGCTGATCAACGCGAACCCCTACGGCAACGGGACCGCGATCTTCACCGGCGACGGCGCGGCCGCGCGGCGCTTCCAGAACGAGGTCGAGGTCGGCATGGTCGGGGTGAACGTGCCGATCCCGGTGCCGGTCGCGTACTACTCGTTCGGCGGCTGGAAGGACTCGCTGTTCGGCGACTCGCACGCGTACGGGCCGGAGGGCTTCCACTTCTTCACCCGCACCAAGGTCGTCACGTCCCGCTGGCCGGACCGCTCCCACGCGGGCGTCAACCTGGGCTTCCCGAAGAACTCGTGACGGCCGGATCCGTCCCGGGCTGAGCGCCGGGCACTCAAGGTTCCGTAAACTCGTTGTGAGGACGACGGGCTTTACGGAGGTGCGAGTGGCCAACGCGGATGAGCGCCGGTTCGAGGTGCTGCGCGCGATCGTCGCCGACTACGTCTCCAACCAGGAACCGGTCGGGTCGAAGACGATCGTCGAGCGGCACAACCTCGGCGTGTCCAGTGCTACGGTGCGTAACGACATGGCCGCGCTGGAGGAAGAGGGCTACATCACCCAGCCACACACCAGCGCGGGCCGGATCCCGACCGACAAGGGCTACCGGCTCTTCGTCGACAAGCTGTCCGAGATCAAACCGCTGTCCACCGCCGAGCGCCGGGCGATCACGAGCTTCCTCGACAGCGGCACCGATCTCGACGACGTCCTGCGCCGGTCCGTGCGGCTGCTCGCCCAGCTGACCAGGCAGGTCGCGGTCGTCCAGTACCCGGCGCTGACCAACGCCGCGGTGCGCCATCTCGAGGTCGTCCCGCTGACCCCGGCCCGGCTGATGCTGGTGCTCATCACCGACTCCGGGCGCGTCGACCAGCGCACGGTCGACCTCGGCGACGTCATCACCGACGACGGCGTGGCGCGGTTGCGCACCGTGCTCAACGCGGCGATGTCGGGGCGCCGGCTCACCGACGCGGCGGGGCGCGTGGCCGAGCTGCCCGAGCAGGCACCCGGTGACCTGCGCGACGCACTGACCCGGGTCTGTACCGTGCTGGTGGAGTCGCTGGTCGAACATCCCGAGGAACGGCTGGTGCTCGGCGGCACCGCGAACCTCACCCGCAACGTCGCGGACTTCCCCGGCTCGCTGCGCCAGGTGCTCGAGGCGCTGGAGGAGCAGGTCGTGGTGCTCAAGCTGCTCGCCGCTGCGCGCAACCCCGGTGCGATCACCGTGCGCATCGGTGAGGAAAATGAGGACGAGCAGATGCGCAGCACCTCGGTCGTGTCCATCGGGTATGGGCGCGACGACATGCTGCTCGGGGGCATGGGGGTGGTCGGCCCGACGCGGATGGACTACCCGGGCACGATCGCGGCGGTGCGCGCGGTGGCCAACTACGTGGGGCAGATCCTGTCCGCCCGCTGACCGGGCAGGCAGAGAAGAAGGAGAAGGCAAAGACGGTGGCGAGGGACTACTACGGCATCCTCGGCGTGGCCAAGAACGCGTCCGATCAGGAGATCAAGCGCGCGTACCGCAAACTGGCCAGGGAGCTGCATCCCGACGTCAACCCGTCGGAGGACGCGCAGCACCGCTTCGGCGAGGTCACCACGGCGTACGAGGTGCTCTCCGACCCGCAGAAGCGCAAGATCGTCGACCTCGGCGGCGACCCGATGGACAACGGCGCCCGTGGCGGCGGGGGCGGCGACCCGTTCGCGGGGTTCGGCGGCCTCGGCGACATCATGGACGCCTTCTTCGGCGCCGCGGGCGGGGGCGGCGGTCGTGGCCGCGGCCCGCGCAGCCGCGTCCAGCCCGGCTCCGACGCGCTGATCCGGCTCGGCCTCAGCCTCGAGGAGTGCGCCACCGGCACCGACCGCGAGATCAGCGTCGACACCGCCGTCGTGTGCGACCTGTGCCGCGGCGCGGGCACCAACGCCGGCACCGGCACCAAGACCTGTGACACCTGTGGCGGCGCCGGCGAGGTCCAGTCCGTGCAGCGGTCGTTCCTCGGCCAGGTCGTCACCGCGCGTCCCTGCCCGGTGTGCCGCGGGTTCGGCGAGGTCATCCCCGACCCCTGCCGCCAGTGCGGCGGCGACGGCCGGATCCGGTCGCGGCGCACCGTCACCGCGAAGATCCCGCCCGGCGTCGGCGACGGCATGCGCATCCGGCTGTCCGGCCAGGGCGAGGTCGGGCCCGGCGGCGGCCCCGCGGGCGACCTCTACGTCGAGATCGACGAGTCCCCGCACGAGGTGTTCGTCCGCCAGGGCAACGACATCCACTGCAACTTCCGCATCCCGATGACCACCGCCGCGCTCGGCGCCACCGTGCCCATCGCGACCCTCATCGACGGCGACTACGAGCTCGACATCGAACCCGGCACCCAGCCGGCCACCGAACTCGTGCTCACCGGCAAGGGCATGCCGCGGCTGCGGTCCTCCGGCCGCGTCGACGGGCGCGGGGACCTGCACGTCCACATCGACGTCCAGGTGCCGACCAAGCTCGACGAGGCCCAGCGCGAACTCCTCATCGACCTCGCCCAGCAGCGGGGCGAGGAAGTGCCGACGCTGGCCACCAACGGCACCAAGCACGGCGGGCTGTTCTCCAAGCTGCGCGCCAAGAACCACCGGTAACCCGCGTGCCGGACACCACCCTGCCGGTCTTCCTCGCCGACGCGCTGCCCGAGGGCACGCACGCCGTGCTCGACGGCGAGGAAGCCCGGCACGCGGCCACCGTGCGGCGCCTGCGCGCGGGGGAGCGGCTCGTCCTCTCCGACGGCGCGGGCGGCATGGCCCGCTGTGTCGTCGAGGTCGTCCAGGCCGGTCGCGACGCGCACCTCACCCTCACCATCGAGGAACGCTGGACCGAGGAGCCGCCCGGCCTGCGCGTCCACGTCGCCCAGGCACTCGCGAAGGGCGACCGCGGCGAACTCGCCGTCGAACTCGCCACCGAGGCCGGCGCCGACGCCATCGTCCCCTGGCGCGCCGCCCGCAGCATCGCCCGCTGGGACGACGGCCCCCGCGGCGGCAAGGCCCTCGCCCGCTGGCGCGCCACCGCCCGCGCCGCCGCCAAACAAGCCCGCCGCGCCCACGTACCCGAAGTCACCGAGCCCGTCGGCACCCGCGAGCTCGCCGAACTCGCCGCCACCATGTCCCTGGCCGTCGTCCTCGAGTCCGACGTCCCCGACAGGTTCACCGACCTCGACCTCCCCGACACGGGTGACCTCCTCCTCGTCGTCGGCCCCGAGGGCGGCATCACCGACGAGGAACTCGCCGCACTCACCGCCGCCGGAGCCCGCGCCGTCCGCCTCGGCACCACCGTTCTGCGCACGTCAACGGCCGCCGCCGTCGCCCTCGGCGCCCTGGGCACACTTACCGCCCGCTGGCTATGAAAAATCTTCAACCAAAAAATTCGCCACAATTTGCGGCGAGTTATGGCGCGATCACACTGTGAGCCGTTACTCTCGTTTACTAACGCGCCACACACGGTTTCGGCGCGCTACTGGGTGAGACCCGGTCGCGCGCGAAGAACCCCGCCGGGCACCTCCCCCCTCGGTCCGGCGGAGCCGCGGCGGCGGTGGAGCGACCCCCAGGCTCCACCGCGCCGCGGCGTCTTCGTGTGTGCTTCCGCTTCGCTCCAGCCCACCCTTCGCGCCCCGGGCGGTTCCGCGTCCTACCCGGGGGGCCGAGCCCCCCGGACCCCCACGGTGCGGCAGCTCCCGACCCAGCGTGGTCCCCTTCCGGCGCGGCCTGGCGAGTTCCCCGTTCACGACGGCGAGTTCCACGCCCAGGGGCTTGAGTTCCACGTTCGCGCGCCTGAGGTGGTGGGTCGTGCTACTCGGGCCTGGCGGCCCTCGTGCACTGGTGAGTGGGCGTGCGGTGGTGTGGATAGGGTGTCGGGCATGAGTTCTGAGGCGGAGACGTTGTTTGAGCGGATCATTGCGGGGGAAGTGCCGGCGGAGGTTGTGTATCAGGACGAAACGACGTTCGCGTTTCGGGATATCAATCCGCAGGCGCGGGTGCACGTGCTGGTGGTGCCGCGGAAGAGGTATCGCAATGTGGCCGAGTTGGCGGCTGCTGATCCGCAGTTGTTGAGTGACGTCGTCGCTACGGCGGCCAAGGTGGCGTCGTTGGAGGGGATCTCTTCGTCGGGGTATCGGGTGGTGTTCAATACCGATGCGGATGCGGGGCAGACGGTGTTTCATGTGCACGCGCATGTGCTTGGTGGGGAGTCGCTGGGGCACTTCGGCAAGGTTGGTGGGTAGCGAGGGCCTGGGCGGCCTGCGGTAACCGGACTGCGCCGCGCGCGGCGAAACCGCTAGCATCGAGGGGTCAGAAACCCTCGAAGGCAGCGATAGCGCAGAAAGCAGGCCAGAGGCCACGTGGCCGGAACCGCACAGGGTGGAGCCGCCCAGCCCGACGTCCCCGACGGCGTCCCCGCAGAGTCCATCGACAAGTCGTCCAGCGGCACTGCGGCCATCGATGAGGCCACCGCCACCCAGGCGGCCCAGTCCCGATTCCCGATCCCCGACGCCGCCGCGCTGTCCCTGCTCGGCTCCCGCGACGAGAACCTCCGGGTCGCCGAGGAACTCCTCGCCGCCGACGTCCACGTCCGCGGTAACGAGGTCACCCTCACCGGCACCCCCGCCGACGTCGCCTTCGCCGAACGCGTCTTCGCCGAACTCGTGACACTCGCCGGGGGCGGCCAGCAGGTCGGCCCCGACACCGTCCGGCGCACCGTCGGCATGCTCTCCAGCGGCGACGCCTCGCCCGCCGAGGTCCTCAGCCTCAACATCGTCTCCCGGCGTGGCAAGACCATCCGGCCCAAGACGCTCAACCAGAAGCGCTACGTCGACGCCATCGACAAGCACACCGTCGTCTTCGGCATCGGCCCCGCCGGCACCGGCAAGACCTACCTCGCCATGGCCAAGGCCGTCCAGGCGCTCCAGGCCAAGCAGGTCACCCGCATCGTGCTCACCCGCCCGGCCGTCGAGGCCGGCGAGCGGCTCGGCTACCTGCCCGGCACGCTCAACGAGAAGATCGACCCGTACCTGCGCCCGCTCTACGACGCGCTGCACGACATGGTCGAGCCCGAGTCCATCCCGCGGCTCATGCAGGCGGGCACCATCGAGATCGCGCCGCTCGCCTACATGCGCGGCCGCGCACAGCCCGTCACCACGCCGGTGCTGACCCCCGACGGCTACCGGCCGATCGGCGAGCTGGCGGTCGGCGACCTCGTGGTCGGCTCAAACGGCGAGCCCACCGTGGTCCTCGGCGTCTACCCGCAGGGCGAGAAGGACATCTACCGCGTCACCGCCGGGGACGGTGCGTCCACGCTCTGCTGCGGTGACCACCTCTGGACGGTCCGGACGGCGGCCGACAAGCGCCGGGGCAAGCCCTGGCGCGTCCTCGAGACCAAGGAGATGATCGGCAAGCTCCGGGCCGCGCACGCCCGCCGCTACGAGCTGCCGATGCTGACGGCGCCGGTCTGCCACCCCGAGCAGGACGTGCCCATGGACCCCTACGCGCTGGGGCTTCTGCTCGGGGACGGGTGCCTGACCGGCTCCACGACGCCGGCCTTCGCGACCGAGGACCCGGAGCTGGCGATCGCCCTCGAGATGGCGCTTCCCGGGGTGCGCGTCCGTCACAAGGGCGGTGTCGACTACACCCTGAACCGCGTGCGGGAACCCGGCGACGTGATCACGCTGGAGAACCCGGTCACCGGCGCCCTGCGCGCGCTTGAGCTGATCGGGACCCGTTCGCACTCCAAGTTCATCCCCGAGGTCTACCTCCAGAACTCCGCGGACGTCCGTCTCGCGGTCCTGCAGGGACTTCTGGACTCCGACGGTGGGCCGGTTACCCAGCGGGCCCGCACCTGCCGCATCCAGTACACGACGACCTCGTCGCGGCTGAAAGACGACGTCATCCGCCTGGTCCAGTCGCTCGGCGGCGTCGCCTACACCCGGCGCCGCGCGGCGCTGGGGCGCAAGCCGGGCCGTGCCAAGGGACGTGACGTCGGCTACCGGCACGACGCCCACATCGTCGAGATCCGGCTGCCCGCCGGGATCGAGCCGTTCCGCCTGACCCGCAAGCGGCTGAAGTACCGCGCGACCGGCGGCGGGCGCCCGATGCGGTTCATCGAGAGCATCGAACCGGCCGGACGTGCGGAAGCGGTGTGCATCCAGGTGGCAGCGGCGGACTCGCTGTACGTCACCGAGGACTACCTGCTCACACACAACACGCTGAATGACGCCTTCATCATTCTCGACGAGGCGCAGAACACCACGCCCGAGCAGATGAAGATGTTCCTCACCCGCCTCGGCTTCGGCGCCAAGATCGTCGTCACCGGCGACATCACCCAGGTCGACCTGCCCAGCGGCCAGCGCAGCGGCCTCCGCGTCGTGCGCGACATCCTCACCGGCGTGGACGACCTGCACTTCGCCGAGCTGACCAGCCAGGACGTCGTCCGGCACAAGCTCGTCGGCGACATCGTCGACGCGTACGAGAAGTGGCAGGCCGTGCAGGACGCCCAGGACCAGCCCGGCAACGGCTGGAAGGGGGGCCGTCGATGAGTATCGAGATCGCCAACGAGTCCGGCGTCGACGTCGACGAGACCTCGATCGTGTCGGCCGCGCGGTTCGCGCTCGACAAGATGGAGGTCAGCCCGCTCGCCGAGCTGTCCATCCTGCTCACCACCCTCGACGTCATGTCCGATCTGCACGAGCGCTGGATGGACCTGCCCGGCCCCACCGACGTCATGGCGTTCCCGATGGACGAGCTGGACTCCTCCCGCCGTCCCGACGCGCCGGACGCCTCGCCCGCGCTGCTCGGTGACATCGTGCTGTGCCCGGCGTTCGCGAAGGACCAGGCGAAGAAGGCCGGGCACGCGCTGCTCGACGAACTGCACCTGCTCACCGTGCACGGCGTGCTGCACCTGCTCGGCTACGACCACGCCGAGCCGGCCGAGGAACGCGAGATGTTCGGCCTGCAGAAGCGCATCCTCGGCGAGTACCAGGCCGCGGTGGCCGCGTTCGACCGCCGCGACGCGCAGCGCAGCGCGGACGAGCGGCTGCTCGGCACCGCCGGGCTCGACACCGTTCCGCCCGCCGAAGAGCCGCCGGCCTGACGGGTCCTCCGCCGATGGGCGACTACACCGCACTGCTCGTCATCGCGATCGCGCTGGTCCTCCTCGGCGGGGTGTTCGCGGCGGCCGACGCGGCGATCAGCACCGTCTCCAAGGCGCGCGCCGAAGGTCTCGTCCGTATGGGCCGGGCCGGCGCGCGCCAGCTGGCCGCGGTCATCGAGGAACGCCGCCGTCACATCAACCTGCTGCTGCTCCTGCGGGTCAGCTGCGAGCTGACCTCGACCGTGCTGGTCACGGTGGTGTGCCTCGACGAGATCGAACCGCTCGGGCTCGCGGTGGCGGTCGCCGCCGTCGTGATGGTCGTGGTCGTCTACGTCCTCGTCGGCGTCGGACCGCGCACCATCGGGCGCCAGCATCCGTACTGGGTCGGGACCATCGTCGCCGGGCCCGTCCGCGTGCTCGGCTCGGTGCTGGGCCCGCTGTCCCGGCTCCTCATCGTCATCGGTAACGCCATCACGCCCGGCCGTGGTTTCCGCGAAGGCCCGTTCAGCTCCGAGGTCGAGCTGCGGGAGCTGGTCGACCTCGCGCAGGAGCGCGGCGTCGTCGAGGACTCCGAGCGCGAGATGATCCACTCGGTGTTCGAGCTGGGCGACACCGTCGCCCGCGAGGTCATGGTGCCGCGCACCGAGATCGTCTGGATCGAGCACGACAAGACCGTGCGGCAGGCGCTGGCGCTCGCGTTGCGCACCGGCTTCACCCGGGTGCCGGTGATCGGCGAATCGGTGGACGAGATCGTCGGCGTCGTCAACATCAAGGACCTCATGCCCGCGTACATGGCCGACGGCTCGGCGCGGCGGGTCTCCGAGGTGATGAACCCCGCGAGCTTCGTGCCGGACTCCAAACGCCTCGACGAGCTGCTGAAGGAGATGCAGCTCTCGCACAACCACATGGCGATCGCGGTCGACGAGTACGGCGGCACCGCGGGCGTGCTGTCCATCGAGGACATCCTCGAGGAGATCGTCGGCGAGATCACCGACGAGTCCGACACCGACGAGCGGCCCGAGGTCGAGGAACTGGAGGACGGCGCGGTCCGGGTCTCCTCCCGGCTCGGCCTCGACGACCTCGGCGAGCTGTTCGGTCTCGACCTCGAAGAGGACCACGACGTCGAGACCGTGGGCGGGCTGCTCGCCGAACAGCTGGGCCGGGTTCCGCTGCCGGGCGCGGAGGCCGAAGTCGCCGGTCTTAGGCTGTTCGCCGAAGGGGGCAAGGACCGCCGCGGGCGGATGCGGATCACCTCGGTCGTCGTGCGGCCGGTCGCGAAGGCCGAGGAGGACGCGCCCGAGGGCAACGGCGGGTCCGGGCGCCGCCGCGGCAAGCCGCCCCACCCCGATGAACGTGACAGGAGAGTCGAACATGCCTGAGCTGGACGCCGAGGACCAGAAGCTGGTCACCCTGGCCCGCTCGTCGCGGGCGCGCACGCAGGCCGCCGAGGGCGCCGCCGTGCGCGACACCGACGGCCGGACCTACACCGCGTGCACGGTCGACCAGCCGTCCTTCCAGCTCACCGCGCTGCAGGCGGCGATCGCCGCGGCGTTGTCCAGCGGTGCCGAGGGCATCGAGGCCGCGGTGGTCGTCAGCGGCGAGCCGCTGCTGAAGGAGGCGTCGGTGCACGCCGTGCGCGACATCGCCGAACACGCGCCGATCGTGCTCGCCGACGCCTCGGGCGCGGTGCTGGAGGTGCTGCGCTGATGGGCGAGCCGCACCGTTCCGGGTTCGCCTGCTTCGTCGGCAGGCCCAACGCCGGGAAGTCGACGCTCACCAACGCGCTGGTCGGCACGAAGGTCGCCATCACCTCCAGCAAGCCGCAGACCACCCGGCACGCGATCCGCGGCATCGTGCACCGCGACGACAGCCAGCTGGTCATCATCGACACGCCGGGCCTGCACCGGCCGAGGACGCTGCTCGGGCAGCGCCTCAACGACGTCGTGCACTCGACGTGGTCCGAAGTGGACGTTGTCGGATTCTGCGTGCCCGCCAACGAGAAGATCGGTCCCGGCGACCGGTTCATCGCCACCGAGCTGGCCAAGATCGCGAAGCGTACGCCGGTGATCGGCATCGTCACCAAGACCGACCTCGTCAAACCGGAACAGGTCGCCGAGCAGCTTCTGGCCCTGCAGAAGGTGATGGACTTCGCCGAGCTGATCCCGGTGTCCGCTGTGGACGGTTTCCAGGTCGAAGAGGTCGCCGACGTCCTGGTCGCCAAACTGCCCGAGGGGCCGCAGCTGTACCCGGGCGGGGAACTCACCGACGAGCCCGAGCAGACCCTGGTCGCCGAACTCATTCGTGAGTCCGCATTGGAGGGTGTCCGCGACGAGCTGCCGCATTCGATCGCGGTCACCGTGGAGGAGATGCTGCCCCGCGAGGGCCGCGACGACCTGATCGACGTCCACGCGTTCCTCTACGTCGAGCGGTCGAGCCAGAAGGGCATCATCCTGGGGCACAAGGGCGAACGGCTGCGTGAGGTGGGGGCCACCGCGCGTAAGCACATCGAGGCGCTGCTCGGTTCGAAAGTGTATCTCGACCTGCACGTCAAGGTGGCGAAAGACTGGCAGCGTGATCCCAAGCAGCTGCGCAGGCTCGGATTCTGAACTCTCGGTCTCGATTCGGTCGCGACGGGACGAAACGGGGACCGGTACCGCACGGCGCGCCCTACAGTCTCACCTCCGGCATCGAGCGCTGATCGGGCAGCGTGCCAGGCCGGTACCTCACGTACACCGAAAGGGACACCGAGAAAATGACCGAGAACCAGGGCCTGCCCAACTACTCCGGCGGCCAGGGGGGCGGCTACCAGCCCGGACCGCCGCCCAGCAACAACCTCGTGTGGGCCATCCTCACCACGATCTTCTGCTGCCTGCCGTTCGGTATCGTCTCGATCGTCCAGGCGACGAAGGTCAACAGCCTGTGGGCCCAGGGACAGACCGCGGCCGCGCAGGAAGCGGCGAACGCCGCGAAGAAGTGGGCCATCATCGCCGCCGTGGTCGGCGTGGTGCTGTCGGTGATCTCGCTGATCCTGTCGCTGGCCGGGGTGTTCACCCTCGGCGGTACCGTCAGCACGCGCTACTGACGTACGAACCAGCAGGGGGGTCTCGATGACCAACCAGTACCCGCCGCCGTATCCGCCCGGCGGGCAGCAGCCGTACTACGGCTACCCGGGGCCGCCGAACTACGGGCCGCCACCGGACAACAACCTCGTGTGGGCGATCCTCGCCACCGTGTTGTGCTGCCTGCCGCTGGGGATCGTCGCGATCGTGAAGTCGAGCCAGGTGAATTCGCTGTGGTTCCAAGGACTTCACGCCGAGGCGCACAAGGCCGCGGACGACGCGAAGAAATGGGCGATGTGGTCGGCCATCAGCGTCGGGATCCTCCTGCTGCTCTACGTCATCTTCATCGTGGTGATGCTCTTGGTCGTCGGCACCTCGGTCAAGGGGTTCACGCCGTGACCACGACCGTCTACACGGGATTCCCGGCGCGGGGCTGGCGCGCGAGGACGCGCGCGCTGGCCCCGCCGCTGGCCATCGCCGCGGGCGCGGCGGCGGGCTGCGTCGCGGTGTGGCTCGGCGATCCGACCACGCCGGGCGGCCCGTTGCCGGTCTGCCCGACCAAGGCGCTGCTGGGCATCGACTGCCCCGGCTGTGGCGGCCTGCGGATGGCCTACAGCCTGCTGCACGGCGACATCCCGGCCGCGCTGCACTACAACGCGGTGTCCTTTGTGGTCGTTCTGCTCTTCGTGTGGAGCACCGTCGGCTGGGCGGTCGGACGCCTGCGCGGCAGACCGGTGAACAGCTGGCTCCACTGGCGGTGGACCCCGCTGACCTTCGCCGTGGTGTTCGTCGTGTGGTTCGTCGTCCGCAACCTGCCGTTCGCCCCGTTCACCGGCCTGTACGTCTGATTCCGTCCGATCCGGACGCGGCCGGAACCGGCGGCGGCACGGCTGCGTCGGACCGGTTCGACAGTTCGTGCGGCGTGGACGCCTGCGGTGTGGAACCCTTGCCGCACCGAGTACGCTCCGCGAACCGGCCGGAGCACCGACACTGCCGTACATTTGGGCCGATTCCCGCACGAGGCCCGTGCGGGGGAGCGACCAGCGAGGGGGAACACCCGATGACCGATCCCTACGGCCAGCAGCCCTCCGGCCAGCCGGGGCAGCAGCCGTTCGGACCGCCCGCGCCGTTCGGCCAGCCGGCGCCGTACGGGCAGCCGCAGCCCGGTCAGCAGGTCCCGTTCGGACAGCCGGGGCCGTCCGCGCCCTACGGTCAGCCCGCGCCCTTCGGCGCGCCTTCGCCGTTCGGCGGACCGCCGCGGAACCTCGCGAACTGGGGCCAGCGCGTCGGCGCGTTCCTCATCGACCTCGGGCCGGTCATCGGCATCCAGCTCATCGGCTACCTGGTGATGATCGGGTCCATCACGGCGGGCAGCATTCTCCTCGGCATCGGCGGCCTCGCCGGGCTCGGCTGGACCGTCTACAACCGTTGGATCCAGGGCGGCAACACCGGCCAGTCCCTCGGTAAGCGCGTGCTGAAGATCAAGCTGGTCAAGGAAGACACCGCCCAGCCGCTCGGCGCCGGTGGCGCGTTCCTGCGCGACGTCTGCCATTTCCTCGACAGCGCCGTCTGTTATCTCGGGTTCCTCTGGCCACTGTGGGACGACAAGGCGCAGACCTTCGCCGACAAGATCGTCGGGTCCATTGTGGTCACTGACGACGGCGCCCCCGGCGGCATTCCCGGCGCGGGTTCCTCGCCCTTCGCCGCCGCGCCCGCGCAGCCGTACGGTGGGTACCCCGCTCCGGGGCAGCCCGTGCAGCCGATGGTGTCCGGCCAGCCCGGTTTCGGCCAGCCGCAGCCGGGCCAGCCGCAGACCGGGGGCTTCGGGCAGCAGCCGCAGGGCGCCTTCGGCCAGCCGCCCGCGCCGGGGCAGCCGCCGCAGCCGGGCGGTTTCGGCCAGCCCGCCGCGCCGGGCCGGCTGCCGCAGTCCGGTGGCTTCGCCCAGCCCGTCCCGCCGTCGGCGCCCACGGCGCCGGAGACGGGCGGCCAGGACGAGCCCGAGCGCACCCAGATGCTGCGGCCGGACACCGGCGCGCAGGCAGCGCCTGGTGACGATCAGGCCGAGCGCACCCAGATGCTGCGTCCGGAAGCTGCCACCGGCTCCGGTCAGGCCGACGAGACGCAGAAAATCCAGCCCGGCGGGTTGCCGCCGCACCAACCCGGCCAGGACCAGCCGCCGCGCTAGCGGGGGCCGGTACCCGGTCACCACCGGCGGGGAACGCCCGCCGGAAGATCACGAGTAATTGGGGAACACCGTCATGACCAATCCCTACGGGCAGCAGCCCGGCCAGCAGCCCTACGGCCAGCAGCCCGGGTACCCGCAGTCGGGCGGGATGCCCGCGCAGTCCGGCGGGATGCCCGCGCCGTACGGCCAGCCCGCGCCCTACGGACAGCCGTCGCCTGCGTACGGCCAGCCCGCGTTCGGCGGTGGCCCGGGGGTGCCGCCCGGTGGTGGCGACATCAACGCCATCAAGGACTACAAGGGCTGGGCGATCGGCTGCATCTTCCTGTTCTGGATCCTCGCGATCTTCGCGATCATGAAGTCCAACGAGGTCAACACGTACAAGGCCCAGGGCAACTACATGATGGCGGAGCAGGCGTCGAAGACGACCAAGACGCTCTGCCTGATCGCCACCATCATCGGCGGCATCAGCTGCGCGCTGAGCATCGTGTGGATCATCGTCGCGATCGTGGCCGCTTCCAGCGTCCGCACCTACAGCTACTACCACTGATCCGGGTCGCTCCACCCCGATGTCGTCCCCGGGTGGGACGATGTCGGGGTGGTGAACCTCTATCGCGACACCGGAGTGGTGCTGCGGACGCACAAGCTGGGTGAGGCCGACCGGATCGTCACCCTGCTGACCAGGCGGCACGGCAAGGTCCGGGCCGTCGCCAAGGGTGTGCGCCGCACGTCGTCGCGGTTCGGGGCGCGGCTGGAGCCCTTCGGGCACGTCGACGTCCAGTTCTACACCGGGCGCACGCTCGACGTGATCACCCAGGTCGAGACCGTGGACGCGTTCGCGCTGCCGCTGGTCGCCGACTACCAGCGCTACACCGCGGCGAGCGCGATCGCCGAGACCGCGGACCGGCTTTCCGCCGAAGAGGGCGAGCCGGTGCTCAAGCTGTACCTGCTCGTCGTGGGCGCGCTGCGCGCGCTGGCCGGTGGTGAGCGGGATTCCTCGCTGGTGCTCGACGCGTTCTTCCTGCGCGCGATGTCCTACGCCGGCTGGGCACCGGCGATCACCGAATGCGCCCGCTGCGGGCTGCCCGGCCCGCACGCCGCGTTCAGCGTCTCCGCGGGTGGTTCGATGTGCCAGGACTGCCGCGTCCCCGGCTGTGTGCATCCCGCCCCCGAGGTCCTCGTGCTGCTCGACGCGCTCATGCACGGCGAGTGGACGGTCGCGAGTGAATCGGTGCCGGTGGTGCGGCGTGACGCGAGTGGCCTGGTCGCGGCGCATCTGCAGTGGCATCTGGAACGGCAGCTCCGCTCGCTGCCCCTGGTCGAGCGGCGTGCCAGGGAGGCCGCCACGCCGGGCCAGTAGGGTCGTCGGCGAAGAACTGCCGGGTTTTGGAGGGTACGAGTGCTGCGCAGGGGACGCGAGACCAAGGCGTCGCGATACGAGCTGCGGGCGCCGGATCCGCATCCGTCCGGGGCGCGGCCGCCGGAGATCCCGCGCGAGCTGATCCCGAAGCACGTCGCGCTGGTGATGGACGGCAACGGCCGCTGGGCCAACCAGCGCGGGCTGCCGCGGATCGAGGGGCACAAGCGCGGCGAGGCCGTGATGATCGACGTCGCGAGCGGCGCGGTCGAGCTCGGCGTCAAGTGGCTCTCGGTGTACGCGTTCTCGACCGAGAACTGGAAGCGCAGTCCCGAAGAGGTGCGCTTCCTGATGGGTTTCAACCGCGACACGATCCGCCGCCAGGTGGACTACCTCGGTTCGATCGGTGTGCGGATCCGCTGGGCGGGGCGGCGTCCGAAGCTGTGGGCGAGCGTGATCAAGGAGCTCCAGGTCGCCGAGGAGAAGACCAAGCACAACACCGCGCTCAACATGACCATGTGCGTCAACTACGGCGGGCGGGCCGAGCTGGCCGACGCGATGCGCCGGATGGGCCAGGACGTCGCGGACGGGAAGCTGAACCCGGACAAGATCAGCGACCGCACCATCGGCAAGTACCTCTACCAGCCGGACATGCCGGACGTGGACCTGTTCCTGCGGCCGTCGGGCGAGCAGCGGACGTCCAACTTCCTGATCTGGCAGTCGGCCTACGCCGAGATGGTCTACCAGAACACGTTGTTCCCCGACTTCGACCGCACCCATCTGTGGCGGGCCTGCCTGGAGTTCGCGAAGCGGGACCGCCGGTTCGGCGGCGCCGTCGACCAGGCTTCGGGCGACGCCTCGGGAGGCGCGTCGTGAGCACCGCCGAGGCCGAGGAGACGGCCGACCTGCTGACGCGGGCGCGGGAGGGGCTGGAGCGCTACCTCGAGGTGCACGTCGACGACGACGGCGTGCTGACGTTCTCCCACAACGACGTGCCCTGTGTCGTCCAGGCGAGCATGCTCGCGGACGGGCTCGCGGTGCTGAGCATGACGTGCGTGATCGCCTGGGATCTGCCCGACGAGGAGGCGATCGCGGCCGCGGTGGCACGGCGCGCGGGCGAGGGGCTGTTCGGCACGCTCGGGGTGTCCCGCAGCGAGAAGGGCGTCGACGTCACGCTCCGGTACGCGTTCCCCGCGCGGGGGATGGAGCCCGCGCCGCTGGGGACGTTGATGATGCTCGTGGTGTCCACCGCGTCGCAGTTGCGGGTGGAGTTGCCCGGCCTCGGCTGAGGCCGTTCGCCGGGGAAAAACCGGTGCGAACGGTGTTTCGGGTGCCGAAACGGGCAGCGAACTTCCGCTCGCTCGCGAGGGTGTCGGTGCGGCCTGGCATCATCGCGACCGTGGAAACCATTTCCAACAACCCCGCCGAGCCGGTGCGGGCCCGTCGCCGGTTCCGCATCTCGTCGATCGAGGTGCTGTGCGCGGTCCTGCTGATCGCGATCCTGGCCCAGGGCTGGCTGCAGCGCGTGTTCGACGTGCCCGCGCTGCGCACCGGGTCGACGGTGTTCGTCGCGGTGTGCGTGCAGGCGCTGCCGTTCCTGGTGCTCGGCGTGCTCATCAGCGGTGCGATCGCGGCGTTCCTGCCCGCGCGCGTGCTGCGCCGGCTGCTGCCGCGGCGGACCGGGGTCGCGGTCGGTGTCGCCGGGCTCGCCGGGGTCGCGCTCCCCGGCTGTGAATGTGCCTCGGTGCCGGTGGCCCGTCGGCTGATGGGGCAGGGAGTGGCACCCGCGGCGGCGCTGACCTTCCTGCTCGCCGCGCCCGCGGTGAACCCGGTGGTGCTCGTGGCGACGGCGGTGGCGTTCCCCGGCAAGCCCGAGATGGTGCTCGCGCGCTTCGCGGGTTCGCTGGTGACGGCGATGGTGATGGGCTGGCTGTGGGCGCGCTGGGGCAAGCTCGAGTGGATCACCGAACGCGCGCTGAAACGGCTGCCCGAGGTCGAAAACGGCGCCCGGTGGCGGGTTTTCGCCGAGACGGCCCGCGCGGATCTCGTCGAGTCCGGCGGATTCCTGGTGCTCGGCGCGTTCATCTCCTCGGCGCTGAACGTCCTGGTGCCCGCGAAGTGGTTCGGCGTGCTGGGCGAGCAGATCGTGCTCGGGGTGCTGGTGATGGCCGTGCTCGCGGTGGTGCTCGCGTTGTGCAGTGAGGCGGACGCCTTCGTGGCCGCGTCGCTGTCCGCGGTGCCGTTGCTCGGGAAACTGGTGTTCCTGGTGGTCGGGCCGGCCGTCGACGTCAAGCTGTTCGCCTTGCACGCGGGCACGTTCGGCCGGTCGTTCGCGCTGCGGTTCGCTCCGGTGACGTTCGTGGTGGCGCTGGTGTGCGGAGTGCTGGCCGGTGTGGTCTTCCTCGGAGGTGTTTCGTGAGGCGGGAAACCCAGAACGTCCTGCTGATCCTGCTCGGCGGGGCGCTGGTGAAGATCGCGCTCAACGGCGATTACCTGCGCTACGTCAAGCCCGCGCAGCAGCCGTGGATCATCGCCGGTGGCGCGGTGATGGTGGTGCTCGGCGCGATCGCGATCGTGCGCGACGTGCTGGCCGCGCGGGGCCAGGCGCGGGCCGCGGCGCCGGTGCCCGCGGACGAAACGCACGGCCACGGGCCGGGGGAGGGGCATCATCACGCGGCGCGGTCGGCGTGGCTGCTGGTGCTGCCGGTGCTGGCGGTGTTCCTGGTCGCGCCGCCCGCGCTGGGCTCCGATTCGGTGACCAGGACCGAGGCCAGGGCCCCGCAGAGTAGCGCCGCGGCCGAGGCGGCGGCCTTCCCGCCGCTGCCCGCGGACCCCGTGGTTTCCTTGCCCCTCAACCAGTTCGTGAGCCGGGCAGGCTGGGATCACAGCGGGACGCTGAACGGCCGCACGGTCTCGCTGTCCGGGTTCGTCGTGCACACCGGCGGCAGCACGCTGCTGGCCCGGCTGGTGATCACCTGCTGTGCCGCGGACGCCTTCCCGGTGACCGTCCGGCTGCTGGGCGGCGGGGCGGACCACCTCGCGAGCGACACCTGGATCCAGGTGACCGGGCAGGTCGTCCCCGGCACCGCGACGAAAGCCAACGCCTACACCCCGGACTTCACCACCGCCACGGTCACGCCGATCCCCGCCCCGAAAGACCCCTACGAGTACTGAGCGTCTCAGTGGTCGGTGCAGACGCCGACGATCTCGACGGTGTGGCTGATGTCGGAGAAACCGTTCTCCGCGGCGACCTTCTCGGCCCAGCGCTCCACCGCGGGCCCCTCGACCTCGACGGTCCGCCCGCACAGGCGGCAGACGAGGTGATGGTGGTGATGCGCCGAGCAGCGGCGGTAGATGGCCTCGCCGGACTCGGTGCGCAGGACGTCGATCTCCCCGGCCTCGGACAGCGACTGCAGGGTCCGGTAGACCGTGGTCAGCCCGATGCCGTCCCCGCGTTTGCGCAGTTCGTCGTGGAGTTCCTGCGCGGAGCGGAAACCGTCGATGGTGTTGAGCAGGTCGACGACGGCGGTCCGCTGCCGGGTGGACCGGCGGCCGGGGACCGGCGTCGTGCTGCGGGAGGCGGCCTGGCTCATCGTCATTATTTCCCTTCCTGGACGTGTGCCACCGCGTCGACGACGATGTGCGAGAGATGGTCGTCGGCCAGCCGGTAGACGACCTCGCGGCCGCGGCGTTCGCCGCGGACCACGCCCGCCGTCTTCAGCACGCGCAGGTGCTGGCTGATCAGCGGCTGGGCGACGTCGAGCGCGTCGACCAGCTCGTGCACGCAGCGGTCGGCCTCGCGCAGTTGCAGCACGATCGCAATCCGGACCGGGGCGGCGAGTGCCCGCAGCAGGTCACCGGCGTCGGCGAGGGTGGCGGCCGAAGCCGTCGCCGCGGGGGCGGCGCTCGGCTGGCCGGGGGTGTGGGTGCCGTCGTCGTCCGCCCAGGCGGGCACGGCCGCACCCGGGGTCACCGTCGCCATGTCGAGCCTCCGCCCCTTCACCGTGCCCGGCCGGTCCGGACCATGATTTCGGTAGTCATTGCCGATAACGGCACCTCCCATCCTAGTGTTCCCTCCGGCGGCGGCCGCCTGGTCGTCGACGCGCGGAAGGTACTAGTCCATTCAGGTGACATCGGGAAGAATCGGTGGTTCCACTTCGCAACCTGTGGCGGACGGTGCAAGGTTGTCGCAGGAACTTTCCGCCGGGCCGCCGAACCGGCGATGGAGTCATGTCCGGCCGGAGCGGAGGCAGTTGGGGCATCATGAGGCGTTTCGTGACGAAGTCGGCCGCGTCGGCACTGGTCGTGCTGCTGGCGGCCCCGGGGGTGGCCTCGGCGCAGGCCCCGCAGTCCGTGGACGAGAAGACGGGCCCGGTGTCGTTCGCCAATATCGCGTCGGTGCGCATCGGTGCCGGTGGCGGTCAGCACGGCGGCGCGCTGATCACCGAGACCCAGCGGTCGCCGCTGAGCCCCGGCCAGTCGAAGCTGTCCGCCGAGCGCGTCGCGGTGCCGAACAACGACGGTGAGAAGGCCACGCTGGGCGGGCACTACGAGATCGACCTCGGCAAGTTCTCCGGCGCGTCGGCCAGTGCCTACCCGTCCGCGATCGCCAGCCGCGAGCACGACGTCGTCGCCGCGCTGCAGCAGAGCACCGTGCCGACCGCGGCCGCCGAGACCAACTACGCCTTCCGGGACAACTGGCAGGGCGGCGCGAAACCGCTGGACAACACCGTGCTGGTGTTCGAGGGCGCGCGCAGCGCGGTCGACTGCACGGCGACGAACCGCACCACGGCCACGACCTCCGTCGCGAAGCTCTGGGTCCGCGGTACCGACGGGGCGCTGGCTCCGGTCACCGTCCCCGGCGGCGGTTCGGCGCTGGAGCTGAAGAACCTGAAGCTCGGCCCGCCCGGCGACGTCCAGCAGGCCAGCAAGGACAAGACCGTCTCGGACGTCACGATCTCCCGGGTCACCGCCTTCGACCAGCTGGTCCGCCAGGACGGCTGGCGCGACGGGGACGTCACCGCGGTCGCGGGCTGGCGCGTCGACATCACCACGCATGTGCGCAACGACCAGGGCACGAACCTCGAGGACGTCAAGACGAACGCCGTCCTCGGCGGTGTCAGCTGCTCGATCCCGAAGAACTTCGTGGCCAGGGCGGCCGGCGGTACCGGCACCGGCGCGACCGGGCAGCAGCAGGCCACCGTGCCGACGCAGGTCCCGGCCGGGTACGTCGCCGCGGCCGCGCCGGAGGACGGTTTCCGCGTCCCGCTCGGGCTCGGCCTGCTCGGCGGCGGTCTCGCCTTCGCCGCGCTCGCCGTCGTGCTGGGCCGTCGCCGCCGTGCGAAGGCGGGACAGGGGTAACGCGCGTGCTGCGCACCGGTCTGGCCGCGCTGTCGGCGGTGGTGGCGGTGCTCGCGATCGCCGCGGGGGTGGTCGTGCTGACCTGGGTACCCGCGACGCCGACCGCGGCCGTCGAGCCACCGCCGGGATCGCTGCCCGGCGAGGACGGCGCGCCCGCGGTGCTCCCGGTGGACAACTCGGCGCCGGGCCAGCAGCGTCCCGGCACCGTCGCGCTGCCCGGCGGCGGCACCGCGCGGCTGGTCCGGACCGAGGTGACCCGCACCGGCGTCCTCCCGATCCCGCGCGGGCTCGGCGACGCCGCCTGGTGGGGCGCGCGCCTCGGTGCCGAGCACGGCGCGTCGCTGCTGTCCGGGCACGTCAACTGGGCGGCCGCGAAAGGCCCGTTCGACGAGCTGTGGCGGATGAAGACCGGCGACAACGTGAGCATCCTCGACGCGAAGGGCGGCCGGTGGCTGTACCGCGTCACCGGCGCGGTCACGGTCGCCAAGGGCGAGCTGCCCGCGCAGGCACAGCGCCTCTTCGGCCAGGACGGGCCGCACCGGCTGGTGCTGGTGACCTGCGGCGGCGACTACGTCGGCGGCACCGAGGGGTACGACGAGAACCGGATCGTCACCGCGTCGCTGATCTCCCGCCCGGACGGCGGTTGACGCCGGGGAATCCGATGCAACCGCTCACGCGGTACGCGGCATGTCCTGCCTTGCCGATACCGCCGAGCGAAGGAGCACGACCCGATGACGTTCCCGTCCAGTTCCGCCGGAGCAGCCACGCCGAAGCGCACTTCCCGGCGCTGGATCTTCGTCGCCGCCGCGGCGCTCGTGGTGGCCGCGGTGGTCGCGGCCCTGTTCATATTCACTGGAACGGGTGATCCTGTGGTCGCGAACGGGACGCCCGGGGCTCCCCATTCCGCCCCGGCCGCGCCCGCCGGGCACGAGAGCACCGACAGCGGGAAGGCGCCCGGCAAGCTCACGCTCCCCGGCGGAGGGGCCGCCAAGACGGTGCGCCAGGACCTCGCCGCCGACGGGACGCTGCCCATCCCGCAGGCCCTCGACGAGGCCGCGTGGTGGGGCGCGAACCTCGGCGCCGACCGGGGCGTGACCGTGCTCTCCGGGCATGTGAACTGGAAGGGCGCCAAGGGCCCGTTCTTCGAGCTCTGGCAGGTCAAGGCCGGTCAGGAGGTCACGCTGGCCGACACCTCGGGCGGCCGGTGGACCTACCGGATCGACGCCGCCGAGACGATCCACAAGACCCAGCTCGCGGCGCGTTCGGAACAGCTGTTCGCCCCGGAGGGGCCGCACAAGCTGGTGCTCGTCACGTGTGGCGGAGAGTACGTGGGCGGGAGCACCGGGTACGAGGACAACCGGGTCGTCACCGCGTCGCTCATGTCGCGTCCGTGAGCCGGTCACCTCGCCGGTGGAGCCGCGGGGGCGGGCGGATACGCTAGTCCTTCGAGTCCGATAACCGTCCCCGCATGCTTCCGGAGCGTGGAGTGCCCGCCAATACCATTGAATCCGTCGTCAGCCTGTGCAAGCGTCGTGGCTTCGTCTTCCCCAGCGGAGAGATCTACGGCGGCACCCGGTCGGCGTGGGACTACGGACCGCTCGGCGTCGAGCTGAAGGACAACATCAAGCGCCAGTGGTGGAAGACCGTGGTGCAGAGCCGCGACGACGTCGTCGGCATCGACTCCTCGGTGATCCTGCCGCGTCCGGTGTGGGTCGCCTCCGGCCATGTGGGCGTGTTCACCGATCCACTGGTCGAGTGCCTGTCCTGTCACAAGCGTTTCCGCGCCGACCAGCTCGCGGAGGAGTTCGCCGCGCGCACCGGCAAGGAGACCTCCGAGGACGACCTGTCCGAGGTCCCGTGCCCGAACTGCGGCACCCGCGGCCAGTACACCGAACCGCGTGACTTCAACATGATGCTCAAGACCCACCTCGGCCCGGTGGAGTCCGAGGAGGGGCTGCACTACCTGCGTCCCGAGACGGCGCAGGGCATCTTCGTCAACTTCCTCAACGTGCAGACGACCGCGCGGAAGAAGCCGCCGTTCGGCATCGGCCAGGTCGGCAAGTCGTTCCGCAACGAGATCACGCCGGGCAACTTCATCTTCCGCACCCGCGAGTTCGAGCAGATGGAGATGGAGTTCTTCGTCGAGCCTGGCGAGGACGAGCGCTGGCACCAGTACTGGATCGACGAGCGCACGAAGTGGTACACCGACCTCGGCATCAAGTCCGACAACCTGCGCCACTACGAGCACCCGAAGGAAAAGCTTTCGCACTACGCGAAGCGCACGGTCGACATCGAGTACCGGTTCGACTTCAACGCGGGCCAGGAGTGGGGCGAGCTGGAGGGCATCGCCAACCGCACCGACTTCGACCTCACGACGCACTCGAACCACTCGGGTGTCGATCTGTCCTACTTCGACCAGGCCACGAAGGAGCGCTACCGCCCGTTCGTGATCGAGCCCGCCGCCGGTGTCGGCCGGTCGATGATGGCGTTCCTCGTCGACGCCTACCACGAGGAGGAGGCGCCGACCGCCAAGGGCGGCGTCGAGAAGCGCGTGGTGCTCAAGCTGGACCCGCGGCTCGCGCCGTTCAAGGCCGCGGTGCTGCCGTTGTCCCGCAACGCGGACCTGACGCCGCGGGCGAAGGAGGTCGGCGCGATGCTGCGCAAGCACTGGAACGTCGACTTCGACGACGCCGGTGCGATCGGCCGCCGCTACCGCCGCCACGACGAGGTCGGCACGCCGTTCTGCGTCACCGTCGACTTCGACACGCTCAACGACCAGGCCGTCACCGTGCGCGAACGGGACAGCATGGCCCAGGAGCGCGTCGCGATCGACAAGCTCGAGTCCTACCTGGCCGCCCGCCTGATCGGCTGCTGATCCCGCTTCGAAGGTCCGTGAAGGCCTCCATCACAGCGCTCAAGGCTGTGAAGGAGGCCTTCACGGCGTTGAGGTGACCCCTGACAGACGTCATGGCGGGGTCGTGACGGTTGGGCTGCGAGCGGGGCCGCCGGTGGCGGCAGGCTCGGGGGCATGGAAACGCGAAGGATCGGCCACGGGGACGAGGCGGTCGCGGCGGGGGCCGCGGTCCACCTCACCGGGCTGCGGAAACACTACGGCGAGGTACGTGCGGTCGACGGCGTCGACCTGACCATCGCCCCCGGCGAGGTGGTCGCCCTGCTCGGCCCGAACGGCGCCGGGAAGTCCACCACCGTCGACCTGCTGCTCGGACTGTCCACACCGGACTCCGGCACCGCGTCCGTGTTCGGCAGGACGCCCGGCGACGCCGTCAAGAACGGGATGATCGGCGCGATGCTCCAGGGCGGCGCGCTGCTGGAGGACCTCACGGTCGGCGAGACCGTCGGGATGGTCGCGGCGTTGCACCGCGAGCCGATGCCCGTGCGCGAGGCCCTGCGCCGCGCCGGGATCGAGGACCTCGCGAACCGCCGCGCCACCAAGCTTTCCGGCGGCCAGAAGCAGCGCGTGCGGTTCGCGGTCGCGCTGGTGAGCGACCCGGACCTGCTCGTGCTCGACGAGCCGACCGCCGCGATGGACGTCGGCACCCGCCGCGAGTTCTGGAAGTCCATGTACGCGTTCACCGAATCCGGGCGGACCGTGCTGTTCGCCACCCATTACCTCGAAGAGGCCGAGGAGTTCGCCGACCGCGTCGTGCTGATGCGGGCCGGGCGGATCGTCGCCGACGGGTCCGTCGCCGAGGTGCGTGCGCTGGCAGGGGGACGCACGATCCGCGCGGGGGTGCCGGGGGCGGCCGAGCCGGGGGGGGGGGGGGGGGCGCGCGAGAACCGGGACGACAAGGGGCGGGGCCGGGGGGGGGGGGACCACAGCCCCGCCCCACACCCCCGTGGGGGGGCGGGTGGGGCCCGCCCC
>NZ_JBHYIQ010000103.1:0-9290 GCF_042739895.1 Amycolatopsis sp. NPDC059021 | reverse complement strand
GGCCGTGGGGTGCGCGGCGGGGGGGGGGGCGCGGGCGGGGGCCCGCACTCTCCGGGGGGGGGGGGGGGGGGGGGCCGGGCGGGGGGCGGGGGGGCCCCCCCCCCCCCCCGGCTACGAACTGCGCGGCGACCGGGTCGCGATCTCCAGCTCCGACTCCGACACGACGTTGCGGGCGCTGATGGCCGCCGTCCCCGCCGTGCACGACATCGAGATCGGCGCCGTCGGGCTGGAAGGCGCTTTCCTCACGCTCACCGCGGACGAAACCGACCAGGAGCACACCCGATGAAACTGTCCTACTTCGTCGTCGAGATCCGGCGGATGTTCCGTTCGCCGCGATTCGTGTTGTTCGCCATCGGGCTGCCGGTCGTCATGTTCCTGTTGCAGGCCAACGTCTTCATCAAAACGAGCGAAGCGGACCACGCGGCGCTCGTCGCGGTGGTGATGGTCAACATGATGACCTACGGGACGTTCGCCGCCGCCATGACCAGCGGTACGCGGCTCGCCGTCGAGCGGGCGGCGGGCTGGACACGGCAGTTGCGGCTGACGCCGTTGTCCGGCGGGGGTTACCTCGGTGCCAAGGCATTGTCCGGCATGCTCGTCGGGCTGCCCGCACTGATCGTGGTACCGCTGATCGGTGCGCTGTTCGAGGGCGTCCACCTCGACGCGTCCGGCTGGGTGCGGATCATCCTCGGCATCTGGCTCGGCACGGTCCCGCTGGTGCTGCTCGGCCTGCTGCTCGGCCAGTTCGGCACCCCCGACTCGATGCAGCCGATCACCATGCTCGTGATGCTCGCCATGGCGTTCCTCGGCGGGATGTGGATCCCGATCGAGGGCATGCCCGGCTGGATGCACGACCTCTCGCAGATCATGCCGACCTACTGGATCATCCAGCTGGTGCGGCCCGCCGTCACGAACACCATGCTGGTGGGCTTCCCGGCCGCGCTCGGCGTGCTCGCCGCCTGGACCGTCGTGCTCGGGGCGCTCGTGATCAGGCGTTACCGTAAGGACAGCGCCCGGGTCTGACCGGGCTCAGGGGAAGGTAGGACACGTGGGAGAGCGCTTGTCCGGCCATGACGGCCACTGGCTGTGGGGCCAGGACCGGGCCGCCCTGTGGCAGGATTCGCCGCTGGGCAGGGACGAGGGTCCGGGCAAGCGCCGGTGGCCGGTCATCGGTCTGGTGTTCCTCCTCCCGTTCATGGTTCCGGTCTTCTCCCGCGTGCTCGATGATCCGGGGCCCGCGTGGTCCAAAGTGGTCATCCTGGTGTTCGCCGGCGCGTATGGCCTGAGCTATCTGCTGTTCCCGCTGGTGTTCCACCGGCCCTTGCGGGACAAGCTGATCTTCTCGGCGGGGATGCTCGTGCTCGGCCTGGTCGTCATGGCGCTGGTGGGCTTCAACGCGTGGCTGCTGGTCTACGCGACGGCGACGCTGGCGTTCATCCTGCCGCCCGCGTGGGCGCTGGTCTTCGACGGCTCGACGCTGGTGCTGGCGTTGCTCGCGGCGGTGATCGCCGGGAAGTTCGGTGAGCACAAGGGTGATCTGATCTCGATCGCCTCGATCACGGCAGGCATGTTCTTCATGGCGAACATGGTCCGCGCGATCCAGCGGCTGCAGCGGGCCAATCACGAGATCGCGACGCTGGCCGTGGTCAACGAACGCGAGCGGGTGGCCCGGGACCTGCACGACCTGCTCGGGCACAGCCTCACCACGATCACCGTGAAGGCGGGGCTGGCCCGGCGGGTACTGGAGAGTTCCGGCGACATCCCGCGCGCGGTCGAGGAGATCCGCGAGGTCGAAGGCCTGACCCGCAGCGCGCTTTCGGACGTGCGCGCCACCGTTTCGGAGTACCGCGAGGTTTCGCTGTCGGCCGAACTGGTCGGGGCCCGCGCGGCGCTGCGGGCGGCCGAGATCGACGCGGATCTGCCGCACGCGGTCGACAACGTCCTCCCGGAGTACCAGAACACCTTCGGCTACGTGCTGCGGGAAGCGGTGACCAACGTGCTCCGGCATTCCGGTGCGAAGAAGGTCAAGGTGCGGCTCGGCCGGAACTGGCTCGAAATCGAGGACGACGGCAACGCCACCGAGGTCGTGGCGGGCAACGGCCTGCGCGGGCTGACCGAACGGCTCGCCGCGATCGGGGGGACGCTGCATACGTCGGTGAAGTCTGGGGGAGGATTGGCGGTCAGGGCCGAGGTCCCTGTGACCGCCACCACGGAAACGGCCACCCCGGCCGTGCGTGCCGAACCCGCGGGAGGACTGGCTTGATCCGGGTGCTGCTGGCCGACGACCAGGCGATGGTGCGCGGCGCGCTCGCCACCGTGCTGGGGCTGGAATCCGACATCGAGGTCGTCGGCCAGGTGGGGTCCGGCGACGAGGTACTGCCTGCCGCCAAGGAATCCGCCCCCGACGTCGCGCTGCTGGACGTCCAGATGCCGGGCAAGGACGGCCTGGTCGCGGCGGCCGAACTGCGCACGGCGCTGCCGTCCTGCCGGGTGATCATCTGCACCACCTTCGGCAGGCCCGGCTACCTGGCGCGGGCGATGGCCGCGGGCGCCGCGGGTTTCGTCGTCAAGGACGCTCCGCCCGAGCAGCTGGTCGAGGCCGTCCGCAGGGTCCACAGTGGACTCCGGGTGGTGGATCCCGCGCTGGCGGCCGAATCGCTGGCGACCGGGGCGAGCCCGCTCACCGGCCGGGAGCACGACGTGCTGCGCGCGGCGAAGGACGGCAGCACGGTCGCCGACATCGCCCGCGCGCTGCACCTGTCCGAAGGTACGGTGCGCAATCACCTGTCCGCCGCCATCGGCAAGACCGGCGCGCGCACCCGCGCCGAAGCCGTCCGGCTCGCCGAGGAGAACGGCTGGCTTTGACGCACACACGGTGTGCCGCCGATGTCGTTGAGTGATCTTCTGGAAGGATGCGCGGCGTGAGTACCGCCGTACGGACCAAGCCTTCACGGGCCAGTTGGGCGCGCCGGATCGTCTTCGGCACGCTGCTGGTGGCCTTGCTCGTCGGCGGCGGCACCGCGTACCGGGTCTGGCAGGTGGCCAGGGGCGACGATCGCACGCCCGCCGACGTCATCGTGGTGCTCGGGGCGGCACAGTACAACGGGACGCCGTCGGACGTCTTCTCCGCGCGGCTGCTCAAAGCCAAGGAACTCTACGACGCGGGCGTCGCGAAGACGATCGTCACCGCGGGCGGCAAGCAGGAGCGGGACAACTACACCGAGGCCGAGGCCGGGGCGCGGTGGCTGACCCGGCACGGGGTGCCCGCCGCGGCGACGCTGCCCGTCGGTGAGGGCAACGACACGCTGCGCAGCCTGCGCGCGGTCGCCACGCAGGTGCGGGCGCACGGCTGGCACAGCGCCGTGCTGGTGAGCGACCCGTGGCACTCCTATCGTGCTCGGATCATGGCCACCGACACTCGCCTGGACGCGTGGGCCGCGCCGACGCACAGCGGGCCGATCGTCCAGGCGAGGAACACGCAGGTCAGGTACATCGTCAGGGAGACCGGCGCGCTGCTGTTCTACCGGCTCACCAGGACGCCCGCCGACGCGTTGTTCGACACCATCCTGGACTGAGCGGGACGCGGATTGTCGGACCCGGCGCATAAGCTGGGCTCGTGGACGGTTACACCGAGCACGACCAGGCCAGGCTGCTGCCCGAACCCGCCAAGGGCTCGGCGCCTGCCGGTGCGCGCCCGGAACGCCGCAGCCCGTTCTCCCGGGACAGGGCCAGGGTGCTGCACTCCGCCGCGCTGCGCAGGCTCGCCGGGAAGACGCAGGTGGTCGGGCCGGGGGAGGGCGCCGAGGTCAGCGGCGTCCCGCGCACCCGGCTCACGCATTCGCTCGAGGTCGCCCAGATCGGCCGCGGGATCGCCGAGGAACTCGGCGCCGATCCGGATCTGGTGGACACCGCCGGGCTCGCGCACGACATCGGGCATCCGCCGTTCGGGCACAACGGCGAACGCGCGCTGAACGAGGTCGCGCGGTCGTGTGGCGGGTTCGAGGGCAACGCGCAGACGTTGCGCATCCTGACCAGGCTGGAGCCGAAGGTGGTCGGGGAGGGCGGCGTGACGGCGGGCCTCAACCTCACCCGGGCCTGCCTCGACGCGACGACGAAGTACCCGTGGCACCGGCGTCCCGGCCAGGCGAAGTACGGCGTGTATCCCGACGACGCGGCCGCGTTCGCGTGGATCCGCGAAGGTGCGCCGGCGGAGCGGACCTGCCTGGAAGCACAGATCATGGACTGGGCCGACGACGTCGCGTACTCGGTGCACGACGTCGAGGACGGTGTCTTCGCCGGCCGGATTTCCTTGCGGCTGCTGGGAGATCCCGACGAACGCAGCGCGGTCGCGGAGGCCGCGGCCGGGCACTTCTCCACCCAGTCGGTGTCCACTTTGGAGAGTGCGGCGAAGGAACTGCTCGATCTGCCGGTGGTCGCCGAGGTCGTGAGCGCCGGGCCGGAAAGCTCGCCGCGGGCACAGGTCGCCCTGAAACGGCTCACCAGCGAGCTGGTCGGCCGGTTCGCGACGGCGGTCGTCACCGCGACCCACGAGGTCTACGGGGAAGGGCCGTTGACGCGGTATGCCGCCCGGCTCGTCGTGCCCGAGCAGGTGGCCGCGGAGGTGGCGCTGCTCAAGGCACTCGCCCTGCGGTACGTGATGAGCGACCGGCGGCGGCTGGCCATGCAGGACGGTCAGCGCCAGCTGGTCGCGGACCTGGTCGGCGCACTCTGCCGGCGCGGGCCGGAGGCACTGGACCCGTTGTTCGTCCCGGCCTGGGAAGCCGCGTCCGGTGACGCGGAGCGGCTGCGGGTGGTGGTCGATCAGGTGGCCTCGCTCACCGACGCGCAAGCCCACTCCTGGCATTCGTGGTACGTCGCGCGTTACGGCTGAGCGGCCGTCTGAGCACGGCGGTACGGCTTCCGGGCCGCGGACTTGTCACCGGCGGCCGGACTTCCGGTTTGCGGGCTTTCGGCGTCTGCGGCCGGGGTGACCCGGTCGGGTAAGGTCGCGCTATGGCCGCCACAGACAGCCACCTCCGGTTCACCCTCGCCCTGCACCGGGTCGGCGCGGTGGGGGAAAACGCCTGCTTCTCCCCGTACTCGGTGGCATCCGCGCTGGGGCTCGTCACCCGTGCCGCCCGCGGCACCACCGCCGAGGAACTGCTGAGCCTGCTCGCCGGGGAAGCCGCGGACACCGCCGCGCTGGACGCGCATGCCGAGTTGCTGCGCGCTGCCGCGAAACTGGCGCCCGAGACCCAGCGGGAAGAACCCGAACTCGCCGTCGCGAACACGCTGTGGGCGTGGGACGCGCTCCCGCTGGAGGACGGCTTCCGCGCCGAACTGGCCGCGTGGCCGAACGGCGCCGTCGCGAGCGCGCCGTTCGTGGACGATCCCGAAGGTGCCCGCACCCGGATCAACGCCGACGTCGAGAACACCACGCACGGGCTGATCCCGTCGCTGCTGCCGCCCGGCTCGATCGACGAGGACACGGTGGCGGCGATCGTCAACGCCCTCTACCTGAAAACCTCGTGGCTGCACCGGTTTCCCGACCACGCGACCGGTCCGGCCGAGTTCCACGCGCCCGCCGGGACCCGGGAAGTGCCGACGATGCGGCTGGACGAGCGCCTCGGCTACGCGCACTCAGCGGGCTGGCAGATCGTCCAGCTTCCCGCCGCCGGTGGTGTGCAGGCCGTGGTGCTGCTGCCCGACGGGGAACTCGCCGAGGCCGAGGCGGCGCTCGACGAGCACGCGCTGGCCGGGCTGCTCGACGCGCCGCGAGCGCAACAGGTCCAGCTGGCGATGCCCAAGCTCGACCTCGACGTCCGGACGCCGTTGACCGCCGCGCTCGGCGAACTCGGGGTGCGGACGATGTTCACCCAGCACGCCGACCTGTCCGGGCTCTCACCCGATCCGCGGCTCGAAGTGTCCGATGTGCTGCACCAGGCCGTGCTGCGGCTGGACGAGCAGGGCCTCGAAGGAGCGGCGGCGACCGCGGTGACGATGCGCCTGATGTCGTTGATGCCCGGCGACCCGGTGGTCGTGTCCGTCGACCGGCCGTTCCTGCTGCTGGTCCGGCACGCCGAGACCGGCGCCGTCTACTTCTTCGCCAGGGTGGTCCAACCGTGAGTGTGCGGTCCGAAGCTGTCCCCGAACTCACCGAGCCAGACCCCGCCCCGGCGGTGACCGACACGAGACCGCGGCGCTGGGCGTGGCAGGACAGCGCCATCATGGGCGGTTTCCTGCTCTTCACGATCCTGCTCTACAACGGACTCTGGTTCGACCTGAAGAGCGGCTACCTCTGGAACGGGGCGGCCGACCAGAGCCAGTGGGAGTGGTACGCGTCGGTGACCGCGAAAGCGGTGCTGCACCTGAAGAATCCGCTCTTCACGGATCTGCAGAATTACCCCGACGGCGTGAACATGATGGCCAACGCCTCGATGTTCGGCCTGACCATCCCGCTCGCCCCGGTCACGCTCGTCCTCGGGGCGACGGCGACCTGGGCGATCGTGCTCACGATCGGGCTCGCCGGGACGGCGTCGGCCTGGTACTGGGTGTTCTCCCGGCATCTGACCACGAACCGGGTCTCCGCCGCGATCGGCGGCGCGTTCTGCGGGTTCGCCCCGCCGATGATCTCGCACGCCTGCGCGCATCCGAACTTCGTGGTGCTGTTCGTGCTGCCGTTCATCGCGCTGAAGGTCATCCAGATCGCGAAGGGGCAGCGGCCGGTCCGCAACGGCGTGGTGCTGGGCCTGCTCACCGCGTACCAGATCTTCCTCGGCGAAGAACCGCTGATGATCTTCGCGCTGACGTTCCTGGTGTTCGTCCTCGCGTATCTGATCCCGCGCCGCCGGGAGTTCAAGCCGATGCTGAAGCCGCTCGGGAAGGGCGTCGGCATCGGGGTCGTGATCACCCTGGTCCTGACGGCTTTCCCGCTGTGGTGGCAGTTCTTCGGCCCGCAGAGTTTCCACGAGCTGCGGCACGGTGAGGCGGGGAACGACCTCGCGGCGTTCACCCGCTTCGCGACGCAGTCCGTTTCGGGTGTGCCGTCCGCGGCGGCGGACGTGTCGATGAACCGCACCGAGGAGAACGCGTTCTTCGGCTGGCCGCTCATCGTGCTGATGGTCGTGCTGACGATCTGGCTGTGGCGCGACGTCGTGGCCCGCGCGTTCGCGATCACGATGTTCGTCATGGCGTGGCTGTCGATGGGCGTGCAGCTCATGATGGTCAAGGAGGAGACCGGCATCCCCGGGCCGTGGAAGTGGTTGTCCGGCCTGCCTTTCCTCGACTCGATCCTCGAATCGCGGCTCGCGATGGGCTGCCTGCCCGCCGTCGGCGCGTTGCTCGCGATCGCCACCGACCGCGTGTTCGCCGCCGCGGCGAAGCAGCCCGATTCCGACGCCGTGAACGGTTCGCGGCGGCTGCCGCTGCGGCTGATGTGGATCGGCGCCGTGGTCGCCGTGCTGCTCCCGATCGCGCCGACCGAACTCGTGGTCAAACCGCGCCCGTCCTCGCCGTCGTTCTTCGCCGACGGCACCTGGCGCACCTACGTCGCCCCCGGCGGCTCGCTCGTCCCGGTGCCGCTGCCGAGCACCGGCGAGGCCGAGCCGCTGCACTGGCAGGTCGACGCCGGCCTCGGCTATCCCATGCCCGAGGGTTATTTCGTCGGCCCGCAGAGCAAGACCGACAAGCGTGGGCGCTACGGCGCCGACCCGCGCCCGACGTCGAAGATCTTCGAACAGGTCGAACGCACCGGCCAGGCCTGGCCGATCAGCGAGGCCGACCGGACGCGCGCGCTCGAAGACCTGCGAGCCTGGAACGCCGACGTCCTCGTGCTCGGCCCGCGCGACCACGCCGACGTCCTGCGGTCCACTGTGGACCTTCTGCTGCGCAAGCCGGCGGAGTTCGTCGGCGGCGTCTGGGTCTGGGACGTCCGCCCGCTGACCGCCTGACTCCTCCTTCGGGTGACGCCTCTTTCGTGCCCACGTGGCAAGACGCCAAGGTGTCTTGCCAGTGAGGGAAGGGGAGTCATGGAAAAGCGCAAGGGCCTGTCGAAGCGGCAGCGACGGGTGTCGGCGGAGTTGCGCGCGCTGCGGATCGAGCGGGGCGTCACGTGCCTGGAGGTCGCCGACGCGCTGGGGTGCTCGGAAAGCAAGATCAGCCGCATGGAGACCGGGGTGCGTGGCCTCTACCCGGACGAGGTCTCGGCGATCCTCGGCTTCCTGCGCGCGCCTGCGGACAAACGCAAGGAGTTGCTCGACTTGCTGCGCCGAGGCGAGGAACGCAACTGGCACGAGGTCAGCGGCGCGATGTCGCCGATGTGGGCGGAATTGATCCGCTTCGAGCAGGACGCTGTCGCTATCAGGAACTACGAGCCGCTGATGATCCCCGGGCTGGCGCAGACCTCTGACTACACGCGTGCGTTGATGTGGCGTCTCAACCCGGGACTTTCCGAAGCCGATGTCGAGAAGCGGGTGTCGCTGCGGCGTAGCCGCCAGCGGATACTCGGCAGGCACGGTGCCCCGGACGTGCGGTTGATTGTCGAGGAAACGACCTTGCGGCGCACCGTTGGTGATACGAGCATCATACGTGCGCAGCTTGAACATCTGCTGGCGTTGAACCGGCGATCCACTGTCACGGTGCGCGTGGTGCCCTTCTCCGTGGGTGCGCATCCCGGACATGAAGGGCCGGTGATGTTGCTGGATTACCTTGCCGAGCCGACCTTCGCCTACGCCGAGACACGCGCGTTGAACAGCTTTCTCGAGGACGGCAGCCCGGTCGACCGGATCAAGTCCGCTTGGCGGCAGATCTGCTCTGCCGCCCTGTCGGTCGAAGACTCCGCTCGGCTCATTGCCAGCGTGCTCGGCGACTTGACGACAGCTGAGGAACGCGCATGATGAAGGACGGTGTCCGTGACACCAAAGACCGCGACGGTGGCACGCTGATTCTCCCGGCCACAGCCTGGTCCGCCTTCCTCCGTACCCAGCGCTGATCTAGGTTCGTAGATGGATGGTGTTGCGTCGGGGCGTACGGGTCGCGTCGAGCCACGCGGGCGGGATGAACTCCGGTAACCCGTCGGCGGTGATACGCACTTCCCATTCAGAATGGTGGATTACCTTGTGGTGGATGGAACATAAGAGCACGAGATTGTCCACTTTGGTCTCACCGTGGTGTGCCCAAAACACGATATGGTGCGCCGTGAGCTTGCCCGGAGGTGGCGGACACCGTCAGAGTGGTTGTGGTGACCACTGGAGGTTGTTCGGATGGCTAGTAGATTTTCGCAGCAGTTCAAG
>NZ_JBHYIQ010000102.1:21792-36814 GCF_042739895.1 Amycolatopsis sp. NPDC059021 | reverse complement strand
GGCAAGCACCACGCACCTTCCGGGCCCCCATTTCCGTAGTCCGTGAAGGCCACCTTTGCGGGGCTGAGCGCCGGTAAGGAGGCCTTCACGGCATTGGGTATCCCCCTTACCGCGCCCCGCACGATGATCGTTTCGGAAAACGTCGTGCCGGTGAAACGCGGCCGGAGCGTTGGAGTAACGTGTCCGACCTCACGGAGGGGGAGAGGTGCAGGGGGACGGAAGTGCCGGCGTTCCGGTTTTCGGTGCGCCGTGGGGAAAATCCGCAGGCCGGACGGCGTGTCATCCGCTGATCTGTCATCTGCTCGACACCGCCGCGGTCGCCAGAATACTGGCTCCCGTCCTGCTGGGCGCGCGGCGCTGGCGCGTGCTGAGGGAATCGTGTGCGTCGCTACGAGATCCGCTGTCGTGGGTGGCATTACTGTGCGGTATTCACGACATAGGAAAGTATTCGCCGACTTTTCAGTCGCTCAATTTCCCGCTCGCCGTCACCCGGCTGGGGCCGTGGGCAGTCGGCGACCTCACCCTGATGCGCAAGCCCGCCGGCGTGTCCGGGCGGGTCGACACGCCGCACGGTCTGCTCACCGCCCAGCACGTGAAGGATCTTCTGCTCTCGTGGGGCGCGACACGGGAAACGGCGATCGCCGTCGCGGTGGCGCTGGGCGGGCACCATGGGCATTTCCCGGCGAGCAGCAGCGTCGCGCAGGCGCGCAGCGAGCGCAACGCCCATGGCGAGGTGGTATGGGCGCGGCGGCGCACGGAGCTGGTCGGAGAAGTGGTGCGGCTGTTGGGGCTGCACGACCCGCGATCGCTGCCCTGGCACGAGATCCGGCTGTCGCTGGACGCGCTGACCGGGCTCGCCGCGCTCGCGACGGTGAGCGACTGGATCGCCTCCGACGAGGCCGTCTTCCCGCCTCCGGAAGAAGACTTCGACCTGACCGTCTATGCCAAGGACACGCAGGTGCGGGCCGAGGCCGCGGTGGCGAGGCTCGGGATGACGCACTGGCGGCCGCCCGCGCGGACGACGTTCGCCGCGCTGTTCCCCGGTCCGCCGTTCCCGGTGCAAGCGGTGGTCGAGCGGGCGACCGAAGGGATTTCCGGCCCGGTCATGCTGCTCGTCGAGGCGCCGACCGGTGAGGGCAAATCGAAGGCGGCCTTGCAGGCGGCGGCCACGATGGTGCGCCGGCTCGGCATGGCGGGCGTCTACGTCGCGATGCCGACGCAGGCGACCAGTAACCAGATGCGCGCCGTCATCGAGGCCATGCTGGCGGAACTCGGGGACGAGACACCGGTGCACCTGGCCCATTCCGGAGCCCGCGACCACCTGGTCACCCGGCCCAGCGACGTGGGGCACGACGACCCGCGGGACGTCGCGGCGCAGGCATGGTTCACCCGGAAGCGGAACCTGCTCGCCACACTCGACAGCGGGACCGTCGACCAGGCACTCAAGGGCGCGATCCGGTCGGGCCACGTGTTCGTCCGCCTCGCCGCGCTGGCGAACAAGGTCGTCGTGTTCGACGAGGTGCACGCCTACGACGTCTACATGTCGACACTGCTGGAACGCTTGCTGATGTGGCTGGGCGCCCTGGGAACGCCGGTCGTCCTGCTGTCAGCGACACTGCCCGCGAAACGGCGTCACGACCTGCTCGCCGCGTGGCAGGCTGGAATCCGTGGCCGCCATCCCCGGGAAATCGCGGACACGCCATCCACGCCTTACCCGGCCGTCATCATCGCCGACAGCGAGAACGTCGCCGCGCACGCCGCCGATGTGTCGCCAGTGAACAAGGACCGGGTAATCCACTTCGGGCACGTCGCCGACGCGGACGTCGTGGACTGGCTGCTCGCGCACGCGATGCGCGACCGCTGTGTCGTGGTGATCCACAACCTCGTCCGGCGCGCCGTCGCGACGTACGACGCACTGGAGCAGCGCATCGCCTTGCTGCCCGAGGACGAACGCCCGGCGCTGATCGCCGTCAACGGCACGCTGCCCGCCGGGCAACGGCAGTCGGTCGAGGAGCGGTTGCGCGATTACTTCGGCCCGGGTGGTAACCGGCCACGCCGGGCGATCGTCGTCGGTACGCAGGTCCTCGAACAAAGCCTCGACCTCGATTTCGACGGTATGCTCAGCGATCTGGCCCCGATCGACGCGATGATCCAGCGCGCGGGCCGGGTCCACCGGCACAGACGGGACGTCTCGCGCGGTCCGCGGGTACTGGCCGTCACAGGAGTCGCCGACACACCCAGCGGACCGGTGTTTCCCCGGTACCTGAGGGCGGTCTACGCGCCGATCGTGCTCATGCGTACCTGGGCACTGCTGAAGGATTCGACGCGGATCGAGTCCCCTGTGGACATTCCCGGCCTCGTCGACCGTGTCTACGGCGAACGCGTCGAATGCCCCTCGGGATGGGAAACGATGTGGCACCAGGAAAGCGAGAACTTCAAGGACCTGACAGCGAAAGACAGGAAGGCCGCACAGACGAGGTACCTCCCGCTGCCGTACGCGGTCGAAGATCTCTCTGAGCTGACGGAGCGTCCGAAGTGGACACAGACGAGAAAGCCGGGGAAGCGTCGATGACCGACGAGCTGTCCGTGCGCGTGGTACTCCTTCGTCGCGACGCATCCGGCGCGACGGTTCCGTTGTACCGGGCGGAATCCGGCGATCTCCGCGAGTCCGCGACCACTCTGGTCGCGCCGGTCAACGTTCCCCATGCGGTGGTGCGGGCGGTGCTCGGCACAGCGGTCCCCGCGGAATTCGCGGACGATCCGTGGCTCGACCGGCACCGGGTGCTGGTCTTCGCCGGCGGCCGGTGCCGGATCGGCGGTCATGAGCTGCGGTACCACGAGAAGTTCGGCGTCTACGCGAGCGAGGAGGAGTCATGATCCCGTCCTTCGACGTCAGCGCCGAACCGTGGCTCCCGGTGGTCGGCTTCGATCACGCGCTGGAGCAGGTGAGCCTGCGGGAAGTGCTGTCGCGCGCCCACCGGATCCGCCGGATAGCCGGGGAGACCCCGCCGATGACGGCGGCGCTGTACCGGCTCGTACTGGCGCTGTTCCACCGGGTCTACGGGCCGGAGCGGAGGCAGGACTGGGGTGCACTGTGGACACTCGAAACCTTTGACACCGCACCGCTGACGGCATACTTCGACGCGAACGCGAAGCAGCTCGACCTCTTCGACTCCGAACGGCCGTTCCTGCAATGCCCGGAGCTGCCCGCGGAGCGGAAGGCCAGTGTCGCGAAGCTGATCCCGCACCGGTCCGTCGGGAACAATGTGACGCTGTTCGATCACACCACCGCCGAGGACCGCGTCGAGCTGACACCGGCCGAGGCCGCCCGATGGCTCGTCACCGCACAAGCCTTCGATCCGGGCGGGATGAAAACGCCGTACCTGAAGGAAAAGAACTCGGTGCGTGCACCGTGCTCCGGCCTCGGTGTGGTGCTCGTCGAGGGCGCCACGCTGAAGGAGACCTTGCTGCTCAACGCGGTACGGTACGCCCCGGACGCCGAGAAGCCGCCGTTGACGACGGCCGAGGACGCGCCCGCGTGGGAACGGGAGCCGCCTTCGCCGCATCCCGGTTCCCGGAACGCGCTGGGCTGGACGGATTTGCTGACCTGGCCCGCCCGCCGTATCCGATTGCTGCCGGAAATCGCCGACGGCGTCCCCGTCGTCGCCGAAGCCGTGCTGACGCCCGGCGAACGCCTCATCGACGAGCTGCCGGACGTCGAACTCATGGCGGCGTACCGGACACCGGTGGGAGCCAACGGAAAACCGAAGCCCGGCGCGCCGATGCTGCCGCTACGGCTGCATCCCGTGCGCGGGATCTGGCGGCACAGCGTCGAGTTGCTGCTCGAAGACAGCTGGGCCGAGGAGCGGACCCGGCAGCGTCCGCGGGCGCTCAAGCAGATCGCCGAACTCGTCGAACACGAGCACATCCCGCCGGACACGCTGTACACGCTGCGCGTGTTCGGCCAGCAGCTGGACGCGAAATCCTCGGTTGTCGAGGGATATCTCGAAGAGGAGGTCCTCGCGCCGGTCGCACTGGTGCGGGCGACCGACGAGGCGCTGGCCGGGTTGATCGGCAGCGCGATCCAGCTGGCCGACGAGGCGGGCGCGGCGCTGCGTTCCCTGCAGGGCGAGTACCACAAATCGTTGCGTGCCAGGCCCGACGTGACCCTCGACCTCGCCTACTGGCCTGCCCTGCCGCAGCCGTTCGCCATTTTTCTCCGCGAGGTCAACGACGCCCGGCTCAAGGGACTGCCCGAGGCTCGGGCAGCCGCGACGTGGAAACGCGAGGTCACGCTCATCGCCGAGCGCGCCGCCGAGGACTGGGCCGCCGGAGTCGCGGCGGGAGACCGCAATCTCAGCATGCTCGGGAAGGAACACGCCGCGTTCCGGCTGCGGCTGGCCAGGATCGCCAGGACCTTCGACGCGCACACCGCCAAATACCTCACGAAGGGGCCGAACCGGTGAGCACCTCGGTCGCGCAGCGGCGCGACACCTTCGTCAAAGCGTTGTACGCCTTGCACAACGGCGCCGGCTCGGGCATTCCCCGGTACCAGTCGGAGTGCCGCCGGACACTGGCGCGCCTGCGGCGGAGCCTGGTGGGGCCGCGGCAGCAGAGCGAGGCGTACGAACTCGTCTTCCGCCATGACCCGCCGGAGTCCGAACAGGACATCTGGCTGCTGGTAGCCGGTTTGTTCGCCACGCATCCCCAGCCACATCGCCGTGGCGACCGGTCGCTGGGGACCTCGATACGGGCGCTGCGCGAAAAACGCGGCGAGTCCGTGACCCGGCGGTTCGAACAGCTGCTGGGCCGCGAACGCGACGCCCTGCCGCATCACCTGCGGCAGCTCGTCCGGCTGCTGGCCTCCGACGACGTCCCGGTCAACTACGGCGCCCTCCTGGACGATCTCGTGATCCTCCTCGGCGACGACTACCGCGAACCCGCCGCGCACCGCGTCCGGCTGCGGTGGGCGCGGGACTTCCACAGCCCGGCGCCTGCCCCGGCCGCCACCGCCCGAACCATCCCGGAGACCCTGTGATCATCGAACTGCACCTGCTCCAGTCCTTTCCGGTCAGCAACCTCAACCGGGACGACGTCGGCCAGCCCAAGACCGCCACGTTCGGCGGCAGCACCCGCGGCCGGATCTCCAGCCAGTGCCTCAAAAGGTCCGCCCGGCTCCTGTTCACCGAACACGGGCTCGGCGAGCAGGAGACCGGCGTGCGCACGAAGCGGCTGCGCGACGGCGCCGTGAAGCTGCTCGCCGAGCGAGGGCGCGACGAGCAGGCCGCGCCCGCCGTGGTCACCGCGGGCCTCGAAAACCTCGGCTTCGGCGTCGACCAGGCCAAGGGACTCACCGAATACCTGATGTTCGTCGGCAGGGAAGCGGTCGAGCACCTCGCCGCCTACTGCGACGGACACTGGGACGGGCTGGCGGCCGCCGCGGCGGCCAAGGACGGCAAGAAGAAACCGGCGAAGGTCAAGCCGGACAAGGACGCTCTTGCCGAAGCCCGGCGGATGCTGGACGCGACCCGGGTCGCCGACGTGGCGTTGTTCGGCCGGATGATCGCGGACAACAAGGACTTCAGCGTCGACGCCGCGTCCCAGGTCGCCCACGCCCTGTCGACCCACGCCGTGGCGACCGAATTCGACTTCTACACCGCCGTCGACGATCTGAAACCGGACGCGGAAGCCGGCGCGGACATGATCGGCACCATCGACTTCAATTCCGCCTGTTACTACCGCTACGCCAATCTCGATCTCGGCCGGTTGCGGGAGAACCTCGACGGGGACGAGGAACTGACTGCACGCTCGGCGCAGGCGTGGCTCGGCGCGTTCATTCATGCCGTGCCCAGCGGGAAACAGAATTCGATGGCCGCCCGCACGATGCCCGACACGTTGCTCGGCGTCGTGCGTGACGCGGGTGCCTGGAACCTCGCCAACGCCTTCCTCACCCCCGTGACCGGCACCGACCTCATGGCCGAGTCCACGGCCCGGCTCATCCGGCATTTCCGTCAGCTGCGCGGGTTCTACGGCGACAGCGGCATCCGCGCCGCCGTCGCCGCGTCGGTGACCGGCACGGTTCCCGACGCCGGGGAAACCGACCTCGCGAACTCCGTCGGCGAATTCACCTCCCGCGTGCTGACGGCGTCGAAGTACACGTCCGCCGCATGACCACGCTGACCCTGTGCTTCGACGCGCCCATGCAATCGTGGGGGCTGCGCTCGCGCGGCGTGCTGCGGGACACCGCGATGGAACCGACGAAGTCCGGTGTGGTCGGCCTGCTCGCGGCCGCCATGGGCGTCGAACGCGACGACGAGGCCGGGATCGCGGAGCTGGCCGCGCTGCGGCTGGGGATCCGCGTGGACCGCGAAGGACTTCTCGAACGCGATTACCAGACAGCGCAGAACGTCCCCACCACGCTCGGCACCGGCCATCGCACCGTGGTGAGCGAGCGGTACTACCTCGCGGACGCATTGTTCCTCGTCGCCCTCGAAGGGCCCGGCGCCCTGCTCGGGCAGCTGGCCGGCGCGGTTGTCGCCCCACGGTGGCCGTTGTGTTTCGGGCGCCGCGCCTTCGTGCCCGCCCGTCCCGTACTGAGCGGGATCCACGACGGCACGCTCGAACGGACGCTGCGGGAGCATCCCTGGCTCGAACATCCCGGCCGTGCCGCGCCCGGGAACCACCAGGAGCGGCTGGGCCTGCGGACGGTGATCGACTGCGGCGTGCGCGAGGCCGGCGCCCAGCCGCGGCACGACGTCCCGCTCTCGTTCGCCCGCACCGCCCGCCGTTTCGCCACCCGCGCGGTCCGGATCGGCGAGGTACCCCTGACCGAAGACATGATCATCACAGGAGAGCCGTCGTGTTCCTGAGCAAACTGAACGTCGACGTCCGCGCGCGTACGTTCCGCCGGGACTATGCCAACGTCCACGACATGCACCGCACGCTGATGTCGGTCTACCCCGACCCGCCCGCGACGGTCGAGAAGCGGCAGGCCCACGGCGTCCTGTGGCGCTTGGACGGCAGCCGCGGCGGGTTCGTCCAGTACGTCCAGAGCCACACCGAACCCGACTGGGCCAAGCTGCCCGCCGGGCATCTCACGGCGCCGGCCGAAGTGCGGTCGCTGCGTCCCGTGCTCGACGCCGTCACCGCCGGGCGGAAGTTCGCCTTCCGGATGGTCGCCAATCCCACCAAATGCGGCCACGAGACCCGCAAACGCATCCCGCTCCGGCTGCCGGCCGAGCAACTCGGCTGGCTGATCCGGCAGGGCGAACGCCACGGCTTCGTCATCCCCGCCGCCGGGGACGGCGGACCCGACGTCGCCGCGACGCCACTGGCGACGATCAGCGGGCACAAGAAGGAGACGAAGAAGATCACCGTCGAGCCGGTCCGTTTCGACGGCCATCTGATCGTCACCGACGCCGCCGCGTTCACCCGGGCGCTGGCCGACGGCGTCGGCAGGGCGAAGGCCTACGGCTGCGGCCTGCTCAGCCTCGCGCCGCCGCGTACCCGCTGACATCGTCCATTGTGGTCTCCTGGACGCGCCCGCGGCGGATGCGGCACGATCATCGCGGGCAGCGGGCACGAGGAGGCGCGGGAATGAACTCACCACAATGGACCGGCGGGCCGCGGCCGCCCTATGGTCAGCCGCCCTACGGCTACCCGCCGCAGCCGGGGTACCTGCCACCGAAGAAACGGCGCCTCGGACTGCTGATCACCGCGATCGCCCTCCCGGTGATCCTGCTGCTCGGCGGCGGGATCACGGTGTTCGTCATCTACCAGAACGTGCACGCCGACGGCGGCGAGCCACCGTCGAACGCCCAGCTCGGCAAGGCCTGCGCGGCGGTGAGCCCGCAGACGCTGGCCGCGCTGCGCACCACCAATCCCTATCCGCCCCTGAGTTCGCAACAGACGGGGTACACGTCGTGCGTCTGGGTGCAGACGAAGGGCCAGGACGGTCCCGGCCACCGTCAGCTGACATTCCAGGTCAGCGACAGCACCAACTACGACTCCCAGTGCGACGGCACGCCGGCCCAGCCGCCGCCGATCGGCGACATGACCTGTCTCGGCCTGAAAGGATCCGGCAGCAGCAACATCCGCCAGAGCCAGCTGCAGTTCACCAAGAACGGCAAGCACGTGCTCGTCCAGTTCGAGGGCTGGGACGTCGGCTTCCTCGGCAACACCCCGTTCACCGACGACGTCCTCGTCAAGGCGGTCACCGACGTCGGCACCGAAGTGGTCGACCGCCTCTGAACGCCGCCGCGCTCGGAGTCGGACGTGGTCCGTGAAGGCCTCCTTCACAGCGTTGAGCGCCGGTAAGGAGGCCTTCACGGCATTGAAGTCCACAAAGGACAGAGGGCCGAGGCGCGGCGCCGCCACTACCCCGGCCCGGAGTCTCAGCTTTTCCCGAGCGTACGGCCGAGAAGGGCGAGCAAGCGTTCCCAGTGACGCCGCACCGCGGCGGGATCGAACGCGGCGGTGTCGGACATCGTGAAACCGTGCACGGTGCCGGGATAGATCTCGCAACTGTGGCCGACCCCCACGGCATCCAGCGCCTGCTCGAGTTCGCCGATCGCCTCGGGCGACATATCGCCTTCGGCGAGACCGAGGTGGACTTCCGCGGTGAGTTCGGAGACCAGCCGATGCGGGCTGTCGGGTGCGTCGGTGACCAAGGGGCTGGGGTGGAATCCGGCGATGGCGGCCACCCGCCCGGGATGGGCCGCCGCGGTGCGCATCGCCAGACCCGCGCCCATGCAGTAGCCGATCGTGGCGACCCGTCCGGCGCCGGCCTCCGGCTGGGCGGTGAGGAACCCGAGGTACGCGTCGGCGTCGCGCAGGGCGCGTTCGGTGGTGTGCGCCTCGATGAAGGGCATCAGCCGCTCGAAGACCGCGGGCCGGTTTTCTTCGTCGATGTACTCGGGAAGGTCGATCACCGGTGCCGGGCCGTGCCGGTAGTAGAGGTTGGGGAGCAGCACGTAGTACCCGTGCCCGGCCAGTTCGCGGGCCATCTCGCGCAGCACGGGCCGTACGCCGAAGGCGTCCGCGTACATCAGCACCCCGGGGTGCCGCTCGCCGTCGCCGGGGAAAGCGGCGAAGGCGTCGGCTTCGCCGTCCGTGGTGGAAATCCGTAGTGTCTTGGTGGGCATGAATTCTCCTGTCGTGGTTGATGTGTGGAGCTCGTGATCAACACGACAGGGGCGGAGCCCGCGCGGCGCTCAGAAGAGCACCGGGTCACCAATCCGTGTGTGGCGCGTGGCCGTCCCGGTAGTCATCGCCGCACAGCATAGCGACGGTGTCGAAACGGCGCCTTCCTTTTCGTCGGTGGGGCATGAACACGGAAAAGATCATCGAAACCGGCGGCGTCGAACTCGCCGTCGAGACCTTCGGCACCCGGGAGGACCCCGCGGTGCTGCTGATCGGCGGCGGCTCGATGCTGTCGTGGGACGCCGGGCTGTGTGCGCGGCTGGCCGCCGGGGGCAGGTTCGTGCTGCGGTACGACCTGCGTGACCACGGCAGGTCGGTGACGTACCCGCCCGGTGCGCCCGAGTACGACCTGCGCACTCTCAGCGCCGACGCCGTCGGACTGCTCGACGCGTTCGGACTGCCGAAGGCGCACATCGTGGGCAGGACCGTCGGCGGGTGGATCGCGCAGCTCACCGCGCTGGACCACCCGGAGCGCGTCGCCACGCTCGCCCTGGTGTCGACCAGGCCGACCGCGCACGGCCCGAGCGATCCCGACCTGCCCGAGCATGCCCCCGAGGTGATGGCGTACGTGACGGGGACGCCACAGCCGGACTGGCCGGATCGGACGGCGGTGGTGGAGTACCAGGCCGGGTTCGCGCGTGCCGCGTCCTCCGGGGCTACGCATTTCGACGAAGCGTCGGTGCGCGCGGTCCTCGAACGGACGTATGACCGGGCCACCGACATGGCGTCGTCGTTCAACATCGCCGCCACCGATCCCGGCGAGCGGTGGCGTGAGCGGCTGGGCGAACTTACGGTGCCGACCCTCGTCCTGCACGGCACCGCCGACCGGTTCTTCCCGTACGGCAACGCGGTGGCGCTCGCCGCCGAGATCCTCGGCGCCCGGCTGCTCCCGCTCGAAGGCGTGGGGCAGGAGTTGCCGGGCGCCGCCTGGGACACCGTCGCGTCCGCGCTCCTGGAGCACACGGCGAGCCGAACTGAGTAGTTCCGCGGATGCGGCCGGGGCGGGCGGGTCGGCAGGCTCGAAGACATGCGTACCGACGTTTCCCTCGCGCCCGCCCTCGGCTCCGGCGAATCGAGCCTGCGTCGCAAAGCGGTCACCGGCGCGCTTCACGGCTTGCTGGCCGGACCGGCGCTGGGCGTGCTCCTCGTCCTGATCGCGGTGGCCGGGCTATGGGGCCGCACCGGGCTGGACGGTCCCGGTGTGTTCTTCCTGATGCTGCTCGTCGGCGTGACCCAGTACGGCCTCTACGCCTGGCTCGTCGTCACCGGCGCGGCGGCGCTGGCCGCGGCCTTCGGCCCCGCGCACCGGGCTCGGCGTCGTGCGTGGCTCACCGCCGTGCTCGCTTTCGCGGTGTATGTCCTGGCGCTGGCCGGAGTCCTGATCTTCTGGCCGTGAGAGCCGTACATCGCGGTCAGCCGAGCATGCGCAGGATCTCGCCGACGATCAGCTCCGGCTCGGTGAACATCACGAGGTGGCCGGACTTCGACGCCTCGACCAGCCGTCCGTTCGGCAACGCGTAGGCGGTACGCCGGTGTGCCGCGGTGATCGCCTTGCGGGTGCTCGCGGTCAGCCGCGTCGAACGCATGCCGGTGATGACGCTGACGTCGAAGCCGTCGAGCACCGGCGGCCGGTCCCGCAGCCCGCGCAGTTCGCCGGGGAACGGCGCCATTTCGGCGAGCATCGTGCCGACGGCCCGCGGGGTGAAGTCCTCGGCCCGGTGATCGGTGACGACGTCGGCGGGCTGGACGCGGCCCGGTTTGCTGCCGAGTAGCCGGTAGAGCCCGAGCCGGGCCACCGGCGGCAACGCGAACCGCATCACCCGATGCCGTTTCTCCGTCGCGGGAGTGAAGAACAGGTCGCAGTTCTCGTCGCTCTGGTCCACCAGGACGAGACCGCGGACGCGGTCCGGATCGGCCGCCGCGGCGACGCGCACGATCGGCCCGCCCCAGCTGTGGCCGACCAGGATGAACGGGCCCGGCCCGAGCGCGGTCAGCAGCGCGCCGAGGTCACCGGCGATCCGCTCGAGCGTGCGTGGCCGGGGATCGGGGTCGCTGCGGCCCGTTCCCGCCCGGTCGTACACCACCGCGCGGACGTGCCCGGCGACGGCCGGTTGCACGAGACCCCAGGTGGACCGCGAGAAGCCCATGCCGGACTCGAACACCACGACCGGACCGCCGGTACCGCGCTCCATGTAATGCAGCCTGCGGCCGTCGTCCAGCGGCACGAATCCGCTCGTGCCGAACGTGTGGGTGCTCGCCGTCATCCCGCCTCCCGCCATCAAGTAAGGCTTACCTTAGTCCAGAGTGGAACGAATTCGGCGGCCGGTGCTGTCGATCGCGGGTGCCGCCGTTCGCCGTAGGGGAGGAAGGCATCGGTACGAGCGAAGGAACGACATGCGCAAACTGAAGGTGATCACGTTCGTGACCCTGGACGGGGTCATGCAGGCGCCCGGCGGCCCCGACGAGGACCGCGAGGACGGTTTCGACCACGGCGGCTGGGCGGTACCGCACATCGACGAGGGGATCCTCCGGCTGATGACGGGGCTGACCGCCGAGGCCGGCGCGTTGCTGGTGGGCCGCCGGACCTACGACGTCTTCGCCGCCACCTGGCCGCTGGCCGAACCGGGCGACCCGATCGGCGACCGGATGAACGGCCTGCCCAAGTACGTCGCGTCGCGGACACTGGACACCGTGTCGTGGCGGAACTCGACACTGCTCACCGGTGACCTCGCCGACGCGGTCCGCGAGCTCAAACGCGGCGACGGGGCCGAGATCCAGGTCCACGGCAGCGGCGACCTGCTCCAGACACTCCTGGCACACGACCTCGTCGACGAGCTTCAGCTGCTGGTGTTCCCGGTGCTCGTCGGCTCGGGCAAGCGGCTCTTCGGGACCGGGACCGTCCCCGGCCGGCTCCGGCACGAGTGCACCACGGTCTCCGACAGCGGCGTCGTGATCAGTCACTACGTCCGGGACGGCGAGGTCGAGTACGGTGCGATGGGGCCGGAAACCGGGAACTGGTGACGGGACGGACGATGCCGCAGTACGCGATTCTGATCTACGAAAAGGAAACCCCGGGCGGCATGGCCGACATCCCGCCCGAGGTGATGGAAGCGAACCTGGCCGCCGGGCCGAAGATCGCGGAGATGGGCGTGAAGGTCGTCCACGAGCAGGCACTGCAGCCCAGCGCGGCCACCCGCACGATCCACCGCGACGGCCTGGTCACCGACGGTCCCTTCCTGGAGACCAAGGAGGTCATCGCCGGGTTCTTCGTGGTGGAGGCCGCCGATCTCGACCAGGCGATCGCCGTCGGGAAGCTGCTGCCGATCATGGACGGCGCGGTCGAGGTCCGGCCGCTGCTCGAGATGTGACCCCGGCCGAACGGGCTGTCGCGGACGCGCACCGTCGTGAGTGGGCCACCGTGCTCGCCGCGACGGTGCGTGTCACCCGCGATCTCGATCTGGCCGAGGAATGCGTCCAGGACGCCTATGCCGACGCGCTGGCGGCCTGGGCACGCGGTGGCGTCCCGGCCCGGCCGGGAGCCTGGCTGACCACCGCGGCCCGGCACAACGCGCTGGACGCGATGCGCCGGGCCAGGACCTTGCGCACGAAACTGCCGCTGCTCGTCGAGCCCGTGGCGGTCGAAACGGTGCTCCCCGAGGATCCGGTGGTGCGGGACGACCGGCTGCGGCTGGTGTTCCTGTGCTGCCATCCGGCGCTGTCCGCCGAGGCGCAGGTCGCGCTCACCCTGCGGCTGGTCTGCGGTGTGTCCACTCCGGACATCGCGAAGGCGTTCCTGGTCGCGGAAACGACCATGGCCGCCCGGCTCACCCGCGCGAAGAAGAAGATCGCGGGGGCACGGATCCCCTTCCGGCTCCCCGCACCGGCCGAGCTGCCGCGGCGGCTGGATGCGGTCCTCACCGCGATCCACCTGCTCTTCACCACCGGGCACACCGCGCCGACCGGCCCCGCGCTGGCCGACGACGACCTCGCCGAGCGCGCGCTGGCGCTGGCCCGGGTGCTGCGGGGTCTGATGCCCGGTGAACGCGAGGTCTCCGGCCTGCTCGCGTTGTTGCTGGCCAACCACGCTCGCCGCGCCACTCGGTCCACTGAGGACGGACAGCTCGTGCGGCTGGCCGATCAGGACCGCGCGGCCTGGGACCGGCAGGCCATCGCCGAGGCGGACGCACTGGTCGTCGAGGCACTCCGCGGCGGTGATCCCGGCCGGTTCGCCCTCCAGGCCGCCATCGCGGTGCTGCACGCGGCCGCGCCTGCCTACGAGGACACCGACTGGGCACAGATCCGTGAGCTCTACGACGCACTGGGGAAGGTGTGGCCCTCGCCCGTGGTCGCACTCAACCGGGCCGTGGCGGTCTCGATGGTCGACGGCCCGGCCGCCGCACTGGCCGAAATCGAAAACCTGGAAGGGGATCCGCGCCTTTCCGGATATGGTTACCTGCCCGCGGTCAAGGCTGACCTGCTCCGCCGCCTCGGCCGTGACGCCGACGCAGCGACGGCGTACGAACAGGCTCTCGCCCTGACCGGCAACGACGTCGAACGCGCGTTCCTCGCCGGGCGTCTCGCCGAGCTGCGCTGAGTGTCCACAGAAGACTGTCGGGAAAGGACAGCGGATGGCCGGTGTGTTTCCGCCGATCGAACCGTACGACCACGGACTGCTCGACGTCGGCGACGGTAACCGCGTCTACTGGGAGACCTGCGGGAACCCGGCCGGGAAGCCCTTGGTGATGCTGCACGGCGGCCCCGGCCAGGGCTGTTCACCGCAGATGCGGCGGATGTTCGATCCCGAACGCTATCGGGCCGTGCTGTTCGACCAGCGGGGCTGCGGACGCAGCGTGCCGCACGCGAGCGACCCCGCCACCGATCTGCGGCACAACACCACCGATCATCTCGTCGCCGATCTGGAACGGCTTCGCGCGCACCTCGGCATCGACCGCTGGCTGGTGACCGGTGGCTCGTGGGGGAGCACACTGGCCCTCGTCTACGCGCAGCGGTATCCGCATCGCGTCTCGGAGATCGTGGTCAGCGCCATCTCGACGGCGCGGCGTTCGGAGATCGACTGGCTCTACCGGGGCGCCGCCCGCTTCTTCCCCGAGGCGTGGCAACAGTTTTCCGGCGCTGTGCCGAACGGCGGTGACCTTCTCGCCACCTACGCGCGGCAGATGGCGGACCCGGACCCCCAGGTACGGGCACGCGCGGTGAACGCCTGGTGCACCTGGGAGGACACGGTCCTCTCCCTGGAACCGAACGCGCCCCTGACCGTCCACAATGGTCCCCCGGATCCCGGCAGCGCGGCGTTCGCCCGGCTCACCGCGCACTACTACTCCCACGCCGCCTGGCTCGAAGAGAACGCCGTGATCCGCGACGCCGGACGCCTCGCCGACATCCCCGGCGTCCTGATCCACGGCCGCCAAGACCTGAGCTGCCCGGTAACAACCGCCTGGGAACTCGCCCAAGCCTGGCCCGGCGCCGAACTCCTCGTCGACGACCACTCCGGCCACCACGGCAGCCACACCAAACTCACCTGGACCCTCGCGGCCCTAGCCCGCTTCGCCACCCACTGAACCGCCCTCTGGCGCTCAGGAGATCCAGCGACGAGAACCCGCAGAGAGCATGATCGAAAGAAGCGTGAGCCCGCCGACTCCGGATTCGCGGAGTGTGTCTCCCGAAGACAAAGGCAACATCCGGACGAAACGCAACCACGGTTGGGGGTCCTTTCTCTTATACACATCTTACTCTTCCTACTACAATTCAATTTTATATCTCTTTTTTAGCCTTATCATTAAAAATGTGTTTTTGTGTTTTG
>NZ_JBHYIQ010000102.1:10149-21782 GCF_042739895.1 Amycolatopsis sp. NPDC059021 | reverse complement strand
CCCCGACCCCCCAGCCCCCCGCCCCCGCCCCGCGCCCCCGCCGCGGCCCCCCCCGCCCGCCCCCGCCCCCCCCCCGGGGGCCTGGGGGCACGCCCCCAGAAAACACAACGGACGATCCCCGCCCGCGCTCCCCGCGGGCAGAAATCGCCCAATCGTCCGTGCCCTCGGCAGGATTCGAACCTGCGACACCTGCCTCCGGAGGGCTGGAGTTCAAACAGCACACGAATAGCTCTGAACAGCCAAAACTCTGCCTGTGAGGGGGATGAACAGCCGGGTTTGGCCGCACATTGGCCGCTGACGTCCGGTCTGCTGGCCTACCTGGCGGCGTTCGACGGCCGCTCACCTGCCAGGAACGCCGTGATCTGCTCCGCCGCGACGGAGTAGCACAGGGCGTTCGTGCCCGGCACCGTGCGGGCGGAGTGCGGGCTGATGATGACGCCCGGCACGTTCCAGAGTGGGTGATCCGGCGGCAGTGGTTCGGGGTCGGTCACGTCGAGCGCCGCGCGAAGCCGCTCCTTCCGTAGCTCAGCAACCAGAGCGTTGGTGTCCACGATGGCGCCGCGGCCAGCGTTGACGAGCAGCGCCCCGTCATCCATAGCCGCGAGAAAGTCTGGCCCGACCAAGCCACGCGTCTCGTCGGTGAGTGGCGCGGTGATGACAACCACCTGGTGGCCCCGAATCAACGTGGGTAGGTCCGAAGCGGCGGAGACTCCGTTCCTCGCCTTGCTCGCTACCAGGGTCGATTGTGCGCCGAACGCGTTCAGTAGCCCGGCCACCGCTGTCCCAATAGCGCCAGCACCGACGATTAGCGCACGTTTTCCGGCGAGGGTGTCGGCATGAAACTTGCGGTGCGCCCATGTGTTTTGGTCCTGGTATCGGACCAGCGTTGGCCACTGCCGGAACTGTGCGAGGATTGCCGATAGGACCCATTCTGAAACTGGGCCAGCGTGAGCACCGCGGGCACTCGCGAGCACTACGTGACTGGGAACGTGGCTTGCGTATTCGTCAGTGCCAGCCGAAAGTAGCTGCACCATTTTCAGGTTCGATATTTGACGGACTAGCGGTATGGGGCGATGACTTCCGCGATACGGCGGAAGGAAGATTGCTGCGCTCTGCTGAGTGATACTTAGAGCCGACTGGTTCGGGTCGTAAGTTACGATCGATACGTGATCGAGCTTTCCTAGGATTTCCTGGCCGATCTTGTCGTCGGGCTCATCGCTGACAAGAAGTCTCGCGGTGCTCGTCATTCTTTCGCATCCCCGTTCGATAAGGAAGCAATCAACGCCCGTGCCTGATCTTGCAGCGGCGCGCTAGATGCCGAGTTGTCGATGACCGTGTGGGGAGCCGGTGGTCGCAACTCAAGGTCTATCCCTGCCAAATAGGCGTCCCAATTTGCGAGCTTGCTGGCGTCCCGCGCGGCGCCGCGGTGACGTACGTACGTGTGCATAGTGTCCACATCGCAATACACCCAAACAAAGTGAAGTGTGGCGCCCATGCTGTCGCACGTTGCTTGTGTGCGGTTCACCCATGCAGAATTGGAGAATTCTCGGATGAATGGCGCGGTCACAATTGCACTATTCCCGCATTGAACGTTCTCGGTCATAGCGTTGGTCAGCGCTTCATACTCGCGTGGTCTGACTTTGTTGATGTACACGTCCGACTCTCGGTCGTTGGGGGAGAGGCTTAGCAATTCGAGGGCAGCCTCGACGACGGGTCGTGTCAAGGTGTCCTTGTCGAGCATTGGCCACCCAGTCTCTCGCGCGAGGACGCGGCCTAGCTCCGTTTTGCCGCTCCCGGCGTACCCGCCGATGAGCAGCACTCGCGGAGATGTCGGCTTTGGGTGTGTTGCCGGTGTCACGTGGGGCGCGTGGACTACTCGACCGGCCCGCGGCTTACTCACGACCAGGTTCTCCTTAATCAGGATGTCCATCGCTTCGTTGATCGTGAACGCGCTCACGTTCCACTCGGTTGCAAGCTCGCGCGTTGACGGCAGTGGTTGCCCGTCGCGGAGGCGTCCAGCCTCAATGTCGTTCCTGATGTTGCGGGCAACCTGCTGGTGCAGCGGTTCAGACCGTTGCACTCCAGAGCGCGGCCGGGACATGTGGGCAGCTCCTTAAGGGCGACCGTGCAACCAGCCATCTGACTGGTTGGCAGTGCAGACCATACCAGATGAATGGTCGGGTTTCCGCAGGTCAGAACGCACACCGCTAGGCCATTAGAGTGAAACCAGTTGTTAGGTTAAAAAACCAACTGTTAGGTTCGTGGTGTTCCAAGACACACCCAGCGAAGGGAACACCATGAAGTCCGCACGTATCAGCCGCCGGGAGGCGGGAGCGTCGTTCGAGGGTGACGGCGCTGGTGAGGCCGGGTTTTACCCGGATGGTTTGACGGAGTCGGCGGTGGATGCGCTGATCGCCGACGTTGACCGTGAGCTGACTGAGGCCGGGTTGCTGGCGTCGGTGCGGGTGGAGCGGTCGTTCACCGACCCGCGTCGGGCGCACCGGTCGCGGCGTCGGGTGGGGCGTTCGGTGCTGCGGTCGCTGCCGATCCGGCTGGACGTCACCGCGGCGGCCGAAGGCGAGGCCGCGTGATGACCGGCCCGGAGCACTACAGCGAGGCTGAGGATCACCTGGAGACGGCCGTGGAGGAGGACGGCTCCGAGCAGGCGCGCTACCACCTGGCGGCCGCGCAGGTTCACGCGACGCTCGCGCTGGCCGCGGCTACAGCTTCGGCTGGGCGCATGGGCAACCGGACCTCGACGGCGTGGGACAAGGCCACGGGGGTGCAGCGCTGATGCCCGCCGACAAGTTGTTCGTTCCGGCCGCGTTCGTCGGTCTGCTGGCGGACATGCCCCCCGTATCCGCTCCGGTGCGGGTGCGTGAGGCCTGGCTGGCTAGCACCTGGAATTCGCTCTACCTGGCGGTTTCCTCCAGTCACGGGCTGGAGGCGCTGCGCCTGGCCCACGTCGTCAAGCGCGAGTGGCGCCGCGCCGTCAAGGAGCTGGCAGCTACCCGGGCGGTGGCCGCATGAGCCCGGATGACGTGTTCCGTCCTTCCCCTGAATCCCGTCTTGAGGAGTTTCTGAGCATGAGCACCCCGAACGTTTCGTCGTCGCCCTCGCGGCGCGTCTTCCTGGCGGTGTCCGGCGAGTACGAGGACACGGCGACGCTGGCCGCGTTCGAGTCCGACACCGACGCCCGCGGCTACGTCCGCGACTTCAACAACACCTTCCCCTGGTCGAACGAGGACGCGAAGGCCCGGGTGGAGCCGGTGCCGTTCTACGTGACCGGCAGCGCCCCGGAGCTTCCGTCCACTGAGGACGGCCCTGCCGAGGTCGAGACGCCGTCGGCGATCTCCTACACCGCCGATGTGGTGCTGTTCGCCTTCGAGCGCAGCGTCCCGCATGTGTTGCTGATCCGGCGAGGGTGGGACCCGTTCGCGGGTCGGTGGGCGCTGCCTGGCGGCTATGTCGAGGCCGGAGAGACGGCCGCCGAGGCGGCGAGGCGGGAACTGGCCGAGGAGACCGGGCTGTCCGGTGTCGAACTGACCGCGCTGGGTGTCTACGACGACCCGAACCGCGACCCCCGTGGCCGTGTCGTGTCGGTCGCACACGTCGCGCGGCTTCCGGAGTTGGCGGTCCCGACCGCCGGGGATGACGCCGCCGAGGTGAAGTGGGTTCCGCTGTCCCACTTGCGGCAGTTCCCGGGCGCGCTGGCGTTCGATCACCACCGGATCGTGCTCGACGCCCTCAAACGGCTGGCGCTCGGCCCGCACAGCGCCGAGGTCACCGGGGAGGAGTGCTGACGTGGGCAAGGACGTGATGCACGAGCTGAAGTCGAAGTCCTGGTGGGACGGCAGTGCCGAGATGTGGTGCGGCCTGAAGTTCAAGGCAGGGAAGCACGCGGGCTACATCTTCGCGTCGGTGTCCTGCCCGGCCTGCAAGGCGGCAAAGAAGGCGGGGAAGCGCTGATGTCCCGTGACCTGTTTCTGACCGACCCCGGCCAGTCGCGAAACCGTACGGAGGAAACCCAGATGGCAGACACCACCGCCCCGGCCCGCGAGGCCGTGACTGTGGCCTATGAGCCGCGCGAGTGGAACCGGCTGATCTCCATGTCCCGCGCGAACGTGCTGCGGGAGGTCGCGGACACGCTGACCGACAACGCCGCCATCGTCGCTGTCCTGGTGGCTGCGGTGGCACGTAAGGGCGGTGACGGCTACGCGTTCGCTGTCCGTGCCCAGGTCTACCGCGAGGTCGCGGAGCAGCTGCGGCACGTCGCGTTTGCCGAGCAGGCGCCGTCGCTGGGGCTGTGCCCGGACTGCGGGGAGGCGCTGTGAATCCCCCGGATGTGGCTTTGCTGCCGCAGGTTCACCGGGCGCATGAGCAGGCGCGGGACGAGTTGCGGCGGGCGGATGCGAAGGTCAGCACGCTGCTGACGCTGGTGGGTGCGGCGCTGGCCGGGGTGGTCGCGCTGACCACGCGGCACGTGTCGCCGGTGGCGATGTTCGGGTTGTGGCTGGCGGCGGCGCCGGTGTTCGCGTCGGTGCTGGTGCTGCTGGGCGCGATCCGGCCGCGGTTGTCGCAGTTCCCGCCTGCCGGTTCGTGGCTGGACGCCGCCTACAACGGCCCGGCCGTGCTGCTGGAGGCCACGAGCGTTCCGGTGTCGGCGCAGCTTGCCGAGCACACCGCGGTGATCGGGGAGATCGCGGTGCGCAGGTACCGCCGTGTCTCCGTCGCTGTGCAGCTGCTGGTCGTCGGGTTGTCGGTGCTGGCCGCCGCGCTGGTCCTGGCGGTGCTGACATGACCGCCCCGCACGGCGTCCCCGCCGTATCCGCTGGCACTGACCCCGGCCTGAGCGGCTCGAACCGCCAAGAACGCTCCGCTCAGGCCGGGACTCCCCACCACCACCTCACGCGCGCAGGTAGCGACTCGGGAAGGACTCTCATGGTAGGCACGCAGACTTCCGCTGTCCCGGCGGTCATCTACCCGGCCGGCCCGCCCGTCGACCCGGCGGCGTTCGCGGCGATCACTGACCTGATGCGGCACCGCCCGGCGTCCCACGACCCGGTGAGTGCCCGTGCCCGCTGGCTGTTCGAGCTGGCCGCCGCGTTCGATGCGGCCGGGCTGCCCGGGGAGGCCGCGCCGGTGCGCGAGGCCGGGCTCGCTTTGGTCCGCGACATGGCCGCGTTCGTCGCCGGGGGTGCCCTGTGAGTGCCCCGGCGGGATTCCGCTGCCCGGATGAGCGGTTCGTGACGAACGTGGCCGTGCAGGCGATCCGCTGCCCGGTCGGCGCGGCCGCGGTGGACGCGGGCGAGATCGACGTGACGGTCCTGTACGAGGCGGCCGACCCGTTCGCGGTGACGCTGGTGCTCTGGCTGGACAACGGCATGGGTATCGGGTGGACCTTCGCCCGGGATCTGCTGGCCGACGGGATGAACGGCGCGACCGGGCTTGGGGACGTCGCCATCACCCCGGACCTGCTCGACGACGCGGTGGTGTGGGTGTGCCTGCACGACCCCGAGGGCACCGGGTCGCTTCAGCTCGGGTTCGGCCGCGCTGACCTGGAGTGGTTCCTCGACGGCGCCGACGCGGTCGTCCCGGCGGGTACGGAGTCGGATCACGTCGACTGGGACCGTGCGCTGTGGTCGCTGGCGGGTGGTCGGTGATGGCGCGGAAGTTCCCGTGGGTGCTGGCCGCGGTGGCGTGGTCGGACATGCAGGAGTACACCCGCGGCACGCTGGACGGTGTCACGTTGCTGTCGTGGGGGATCGGTCCCCGGGACAAGCTGGCCACCCGGCGGCAGCTGCGCGCGATGGGTCTGCGTCCGGGCGGGCAGGACCCGGCCGCGGTGCTGTACTTCCGGTGCCGCAAGGCCGGGAAGTTGGTGCACGCCAACCTGTACCTGGTCGAGAAGGCGCTTCCGGTCCGGCCGATGACCCCGGCCCGCGCGACGGCGCTGGACAAGGCCATGGCCGCGCGCCGCACCTGCCGCCAGTGCGGGGAGATCGGGTGGGCGGAGCTGCCGAAGGCGCACCGCACGTGTGAGGCGTGCCTGTACTCCGCCGGGCTCGAACCCGGCAGCTACCTCCACGAGTTCGTGTCCGGCACGCCGGTGGCGGCCCCGCACGAGATCGCCCCGGCCGGCCGGGGCCTGGCACCGGTGGTGCCGATTCGTTCCGCTCGCCGCGCTCGCGGCACCGATCTCCCGAAGGTGGTGGCCTGAATGACCACGCTCTACGTCCTGGGTGGCCTGGCGCTGATCGGCGTGCTGGCTGTGTGGCGGGCCGGACGCAAATCCGCCCGCAAGGGCCTCAAAGGGGTCCGTGAGGTCACCCGGATGACCGCCAACGTGCTCCGGCTGCTGCTGGCCACCAGCGTCATCGCCACCGGTCAGTGGCTGCTGATCCTGAAGGTCGGCAACACCACCGTCACCTGGATCGCGCTCATCGTCCCGGCCCTGCTCGCCGCGGCCACCATCGTGCGGCTGCTGGCCTTCACCGAAATCATCACCACCACCCGAGGGGGCCGCTGATGGACAGCACCAACGATGTCCGGCCACCCGCGAAGGTCGCGTGGGAGCTGTTCGAGAAGGCCGTGGACCGGGCGATGGCCACCGGCTACAGCTACGGGCGCATCGATGCCCGCTGGGAGAAGCGCGGCCCGCTCATCCACACCGACGTTTTCCTCGCCGCCGTCGAGTCCCGCGGGGTCGGCGTGGGCGGGTTCCGGAACCTGTTCGAGCAGCTGGAAACCGAAGCGACCGCCGCGACCGAAGGGGAGGCCGCCTGATGAGCACGGAAACCGTTGCCGCACCGCAGGATGCGCAGCATGTGCCGCTGTCCGAAGCGGACCGTCTCGCGCAGGACGCGGCGTCGGCCGCGCAGGTGCGGGCGCTGGCCAACCACCCGGACGTGATTGCGCTCAAGGTGGAGCGGCTGCGCGGCTGGATCGACCGGATCGTGTGGCTGGCCATCGCACTGGGGTTGGGGTTCACGATGGTCAACGTCCAGACCTTCGCCGCGCACGGGCAGGCTCCGTGGTCGCTGCCGTGGGTGGCGGCGTGGCTGCTGGACCCCATGGTGTCCCTGGTGCTGGTGGCGGTGCTGCTGGCCGAGCAGATCACCTCCCGGTATGAGGTGCCGACGGCGGCGTGGTCGCGGCGGACGAAGTGGTTCGCGTTCGCGGCTACCTACGTGATGAACACCTGGCAGTCCTGGCATGAGCTGTCGGTGTCGGGGATCGTGCTGCACTCGGTTCCGCCGTTGCTGGTGTTCTGCGCGGCGGAGTGTTCACCGGAACTGCGTGGCACGCTCACCGAAGCGGTGTTCGAAGCGGCGTCCCCGGCCCACGCGTCGAGCCTGGCCGTGTCCGCCACGTCCGCCGACCAGCCCGGCGAGCACGCCCCGGCGGATGCAGGGCAGACCGGCGACCCGGCCGCGTCGGCGCCGTCGAGCACCGAACGCCCGGCACCGGCGCCGCGTAAGCGCCCGGCTGGCCGCCGGACCGCGAGCAAGGCACCCGCGAAGCAGGGGCGCAAGCTGCTGGCCGACTACCTGGCCGAGGCCCGCGCGGCGTGGGCGCCGGGGATCGAGATCACCCCGAAGTGGGTGCGGGAGGTCTGCCCGTCACAGCCGTCGCGCGGCACGTCGAAGAACGTCGCCGACGCCCTCGCCGCCGAGATCGCCGCAGCCACCCTGCCCGCCACCACCCCCACCCCTGTCGCGGACCCGGTTCGCGCCGACTCGAAGGAAGCCGCCTGATGAAGATCCGCCTGATGGGGACCCGGACCGAAATCGCCGCCGTCGTGACACGCCTCGCCACGGTGCTCGACGTGCAAGAGGTCAGCGACTTCTACCCGAACCGCGGCGCCTCCGCGCTCGGCCGGGTCTATCTGACCATCGCCACCCCCACCGACCCGACCACCGTCCGCGCCGACGCCGAACGCGCCGACCGCCCCGGGCTGCCCGGCCGGAAGGAGATCCGCTGATGACCCGTCCCGCCGACGACACCCCCGAACCCGTGAACGACCACGACCCCGAAAGGGCCACCTCTGTGAACACCCCCAACCCGGACCCCGCGAACGGGTCCGCGAACACCGGCACCCCCGGCGCCGTGAACGGCGACGGCGAGGCCACCGACGTGGCCTACACCCGCTCCGGGAACGTGGTCCCGATCCGCCCGGACACGGCCGCCACTCCCGGCGAGATCCCCGCGCAGGACCGGCCGGCCGGAACCACCGCGCCCGCACCGGTGGTCGAGGGCGAGATCGTGGAGGACCCGGCCTCGCCGGGAAACCCGCTGATGGTCGACCGCCCGGAGAAGAACAAGCCCTCCTGGTGGGCCACCATGCGCGAGGCCAAGGCACGCGAGGTGATCCCGACGTGGGCGCGCTCGCGCAACGAGCTGCTGTCGAGGGCGAAGTGGCTGGCCGGGTATGCCGGGCACACCTGCGCCTACCACGCGGTGCGCGTCCCGCGGTATGTCGGCGTGCTGATCCTGCGTTCACCGCGCGGCGCGTTCAACATCGCCGTGAACACCCACCGGTGGATGTTCGACACCGAAGGCAAGCCGCTGCGCGTGAACGCCGTCGCGAGCAACAACCCGGACGACTACCTCAAGCTCGCGGCGCTGCGCGCTGAACGGGTCCGCAAGCGTTCCCTGCCGGTGTTCCTGCTGGGGCTGGTGCTGATCGCCGGGCTGTACCTGTTCATCGGCGCGGTCACCGGCTGGGGCTGGTACCTCGCCGCCGGGGCGAGCGCGGCAGCGCTGCTGGGCACCGCCGGGGGCCGGGCGGACAAGCCGCTGATCTCGCAGGCGGTCACGGTCGTCAAGGTGCCCAAGCTGACCTCGGGCATGGTGCTCAACGCGCTCGGGTCGCTGGGGATCGCCAAGATCGACCAGGCCATCGCCGGGAAGGGCGAGAAGATCACGTTCCCGGAGGAGATCCAGCGCGACGGCGAGGGCTACCGGGCGGTGGTCGAACTGCCCTACGGCGTCACCGTCGACATGATCAACGACAAGCGTAAGCAGCTGGCCTCCGGTCTGCGTCGCCCGCTCGGCTGTGTGTGGCCGGAACCGGTGTCGGACGAACACCCCGGCCGGATGGTGCTGTGGGTCGGTGACAGGCCGATGAACAAGCAGAAGCCCACCGCGTGGCCGCTGGCCAAGCGCGGCAAGGTGAACCTGTTCGACCCGATCCCGTTCGGCACCGATCCGCGTGGCCGCAAGGTCACCGTGACGCTGATGTTCGTGGCCATGCTCATCGGTGCGATGCCGCGGATGGGCAAGACGTTCGCGCTGCGTCTGCTGGTGCTGGCCGCCGCGCTGGACCCGATGGCCGAACTGCTGCTGTTCGAGCTGAAAGGCACCGGCGACCTGGCCATGTGCAAGAAGGTCGCGCACCGCTACGCCTCCGGTCCCGGCGACACCGCGACGCTGGATCAGACGATGGAGGGACTGGAGTATGTCCACAAGGAACTGGAGCGCCGCGCCAAGGTGATCTCCCGCATCGTCGACACCGACCCGAAGCTGTGCCCGGAGAACAAGGTCACCCCGGAACTGTCCGCCACGCGCAAACTCGGGTTGCACCCGCTGTTCGTGGTGGTCGACGAGTGCCAGGAACTGTTCGGGCACCCCGACTACCAGGAGAAGGCCAACCGGCTCGCCGAGGCCATCACCAAGCGCGGCCCGGCGATGGGCGTGATCCTGGTGCTGTCCACCCAGCGCCCGGACGCGAGCAGCCTCCCGAAGGGCATCTCCGCCAACGCCGGGCTGCGGTTCTGCCTGCGCGTCATGGCACAGCCGGAAAACGACATGATCCTCGGCACCGGCGCCTACAAACGAGGCATCAACGCCGCGCTGTTTTCCCTGGCAGACAAGGGAATCGGCTACCTCGCCGGGGAAAGCGACGACCCGACCATCACCCGCACCTACCTGGTCGACGGCCCGGCCGCCGACGCCATCGTCGAACGCGCCCGCATCGCCCGGGAAGCCGCGGGCACCATCACCGGCTACGCCGCCGGGGAAGCCCTCGCACCGTCCGAGCAGGACAAGCGCACCGCGCACGTGGTGGTCCTCGACGTCGCCGCGGTGATCGAGGCCCGGGAAAAGAAGGTCTGGTCCGAGACCATCGTGGACCGTCTGGCCGCGCTGCGCCCCGAGGTCTACGGCTCGTGGGCCACCCTCGACGGCCGCACCAAGGCCAACACGCTGGCCAACGCGCTCGCCCCGTTCGGTGTCGAGACCATGCAGGTCTACGGCAAGACCGAGGAAGGCAAGCCCGCCAACCGGCGCGGCGTCGCCCGCGCCGACGTGTTCGCCGCCGTCGACAAGCACAACCAGAAAGTCAACGGAGAGTAACCGGGGTGGGGTGCTAGCGTCCGCCGCTCATCTAGCGTCACACGATGCTAGATCTAGCATCACCGCTAGCACCCCCGCACCCCGGCTGACCAGGACTCTAGCGATCTAGCGCCCACCTGGGAAAACGCCCCGGAAACCCGCGAAAACCGGGACCCGAGACACCCCCGGATTTCTAGGGCTAGGTTCCCCACGCCCAAAAATCGCCACGCACAGTAATCGACGATGGGATACGTCTTGACCACGCACACCACCCTCCGCACCCTCGCCGTCACCGTCCCGCTCGTACTCGCCGCCGCCCTCGCCGCCAGCTGCAAGCCACTCACTACCCCCGCCGCCCCGGCCGCGCCGACCGCCGCCGGGGCGGCGGGCACCGGATCGGGCGGACAGCCCGCCGACGTCGGTGCCGCCCGCCGCGCGCTCGCCGGGCTGCGCGTGGCCCCCGAGGACACCGGCGTCCACTACAACCGTGAGGACTGGCCACATTGGACACCCGTGTCCGGCGAGTGCGACGCCCGCGAACAGACCCTGAAAACCCAGGGCCGCAACGTGACCACCGGCGCGCACTGCCGCGTCACCGGCGGCACCTGGACCAGCCCCTACGACGGCGTCACCGTCACCACCCCCGGCGCGCTCGACATCGACCACATGGTCCCGCTGGCCGAAGCAGCGCGCAGCGGAACGCGCGGATGGTCGCGCGAGCAGCGGCAGCGCTACGCCAACGACACCGCCGTCGTGCTGGTCGCGGTCACCGCGAAGTCCAACCGCGCCAAGGGAGACCAGGACCCCGCGAAGTGGCTGCCCGCCCTCGACCGGTGCGGCTACGTCGCCCGCTGGGTCACGGTCAAGGCCAAATACGCCATGACCCTCGACCAGCGCGAGCACGACGCCATCGCCGGAATCCTCGCCCACTGCTGAGTCCGCCACTTCGCCCCAGTGCTCCCAGCTCATCCGGAGCTGGGTCAAGGAAAGGAAATCCGAATGAACCCGCACGACCAGGACGACGCCGTACCGGCTGGCATCCCCGGCGGCATGGTCATGTCCCCCAACGGATTGGTGCCCGGCTGTCCCAACACTCCGCCCTGCGAGCACGCGCGTACCGCTCACGACGTGGAGGTCGAGAGCGACACGACCCCGATGTGCGCGGTGGCCGGTTGCCGTTGCGGCTGCCGCTGACGCTCACTCGCTGAGCTGACCTGCCGGGCCGGTGACACGCCGCCTGCGTCACCGGCCCGGGGCCCCCCCCCACCGCGAGGTCACCGATGGAAAGTGTGTGTTTT
>NZ_JBHYIQ010000102.1:0-10139 GCF_042739895.1 Amycolatopsis sp. NPDC059021 | reverse complement strand
TGGGGGTGTGTGGGGGGGGGGGGGGGGGGGGTGGGCGCGTCGGTCCGCGGTGGCGGGGGGCGCGGGCGGGGGCCCCCCCCCCCCCGCCCCCCCCCCCCCCCCCGGCGCCCCCTCCCTCGCATTCGTCCACTGTGGAAGGTCTGAGATGGATACCGCCAACAGCAGCGCCGCGAACCCGTTGCGGGAGTGGGCGCTCTACGCCGCCGGGATGGGCTGGCACGTCTTCCCGCTCCGCCCCGGCACGAAGATCCCGACCGGGCACGCCGAAGCCCGCTGCCCCGGCACCGGCCGGTGCGCCGACGGGCACCAGACCCCGGAGAAGCGCGCCACCACTGACACCGCCGTCATCGGCGACGCGTGGGACCGCGCCCCGTTCAACATCGGCATCGCCACCGGCCCATCCGGGCTGGTCGTCATCGACTGCGACATGCCCAAGGATGGCGAGGACGGCCCCACCGGAGCGAACCGGCTCGAATGGCTCGCCGGTGAGTGCGGCGGACCGCTGCCCGACACCTACACCGTGACCACCCCGAGCGGGGGCATCCACCGCTACTACCTCGCTCCGCCCGGGTCCCGGCTGCCTTCCACCAAGGGCAAGGTGTGCCGTCTGGTCGACACCCGAGCGTGGGGCGGATACGTGGTAGGACCCGGGTCGGTCACCGAACAGGGTGCCTACGACCTCACCGACGACCGCGATCCGGTGGAACTGCCGGGCTGGTTAGTCCAGGCCATCGCCGAAAGTCCGTCTCCGGCCATCTCAGCGCCCGTTCAGATCCGCTCTGTCGCCCCGAGCACCTACGGGTCGGTGGCACTCGCGAACGAGTGCGGGCGCGTGCGAGCGGCGCAACCAGAGCAGCACAACGCCGTGCTGTCGTCCGCTGCCTACACCATCGGCCGCAAGGTCGGCGCCGGGCTGATCGACCACGCCACCGCCCGCGCCGACCTGATCACCGCCGCCGCCCACATGGTCACCGCCTCGTGCGACTGCACCGACCGCGAGATCGCCCGCGTCGTCGACGCCGGGCTGGCCGCCGGTGCCCGCAACCCCGTCGCCCACCGGAAGGACGCCGCCTGATGTACACGATGACGGACCTGTTCTGCGGTGCCGGGGGCTCCGGTCTCGGGGCCACGTCGGTGCCGGGGGTCGAGCTGATCATGGCGGCGAACCACTCGCCCCGGGCGATCGAGACCCACCAGCTCAACTTCCCCGGCTGCGCGCACGACTGCGCGGACATCTCGCAGGTGGAGCCGCGCCGCTACCGGCGCTCCAACATCCTGTGGGCCTCCCCGGAGTGCACCAACCACTCCATCGCCCGGGGCCGCAAGCACCTCGATGTGGCGCAGCCGGACCTGTTCGGCGACGTCGTGCCGGACCATGTCGCCGAACGCTCGCGGGCGACGATGTGGGACGTGCCGCGCTTCGCCGAGGCGCACCGCTACGACGTGGTGATCGTGGAAAACGTCGTGGACGCGGCGAAGTGGGCGCCGTTTAGGGCGTGGCTGATGGCCATGGACTCCTACGGCTACCACCACAAGCTGGTGTCGCTGAACTCCATGCACGCCCCCGCCATCGCCGCCCCGCGCGCACCGCAGTCACGGGATCGGCTGTACGTGGTGTTCTGGCGCAAGGGCAACCCCGCCCCGGATCTCGACATCCGGCCGGCCGCCTGGTGCCCCGGGTGCGACCGGGAGGTGGCCGCGGTGCAGTCGTGGAAGAACCCGGCCACCACCGTGGGCCGCTACCGGCAGCAGTACCTCTACCGGTGCCCGAACACCGCGTGCCGCAACGAGATCGTGGAACCCTACGCGCTCCCGGCCGCGTCGGCGATCGACTGGAGCCTGGCCGGGCAGCGCATCGGTGACCGGGAGAAACCCCTGTCCGGCAAGACGCTCGCCCGGATCGAGGCCGGGCTGCGCCGGTTCACCGGCCCGCAACTGGTCACCGCCGGGGGCTCGTGGAACGACGCCACCTACCCGGCCGGGCACCCGTTCCGCACCCGCACCACCCGCGAGTCCGAAGCGCTGCTGGTGCCCGTCGAGGGACGCGACGGCAAGCAGGCCACGCACTCCTCGGAGCCGATGCGCACGCAGACCACCCGGCGGGAAACCGCGCTCGTGGTCCCGTACTACGGCACCGGCGTCGCCCGCGAGGCGACACGACCGATGCCGACGATGACCACAGTGGACACCGCCGGGCTGGCGTTCGTCGCCGAACTGCGCGGCGGCCGCTCCGACGCCCGGCACGTGGCCGAACCGCTCGCCACCGTCTGCGCCGGAGGCAACCACCACATGCTGGTCCGCCACCAGCCGCCGGAGGAGAAGACGTCGGCGCCGGTGCCGGACGCGGTGCCCGATGTGGACGACTGCCGGTTCCGGATGCTCGCGGTGCACGAGATCCAAGCCGCCATGGCCTTCACCCCCGGCTACCAGGTCACCGGCAACAAACGCGAACGCGTGCGCCAGCTCGGCAACGGCGTCACCCCGCCCGCCGCCGAATGGCTCGTGCGCGCCGCCGTCGCCTCGCTGGAAACCCGGACCGCCCGCGCCGCCTGAACCACCCGCATCGGAAAGGAACGACGTCCCGATGACCAGCCCTGCCCGCCCGCTTCGCCAGGTGTATCCGCCGGACATCCCGCCCGGCGCGGACGAGTTCACCGCCCGCGCCGCGGCCGAGGTCGCCCGCGCCCGCGCGTGGCTGCCCACCGCCGACACCACCATGTTCGACTGCTACCTGGGGCAGATCGTGCGGCAGGTCGAACCCACCAGCGAGGCCGACCCGATCGCGATCCTCGCGTCGCTGCTGGCCTTCGCCGGGGTCCACCTCGGACAAGGCCCGCACGTGCGGGCCGGGGACGACCCCCACCCGCTGCTGGTCTGGCCGCTGGTCATCGGGCACACCGCCACCGGCAAGAAAGGAACCTCCTGGTCGGCCGCGCGCCGGATCATCCACGACACCGACCCGACGTTCACCACCGCCAACGTGAAGTCCGGCCTCACCTCCGGGGAAGGGCTCGCGCAGCGCTTCGCCCTCGACGACGACGGCGAGGCCCCCGGCGACCTCCGGTTGCTGGTGCTGGAATCGGAGTGGGGCGGGGTCATGGCCAAGATGAAACGCGACGGCAACAGCCTCAACGCCATCCTGCGCCAGGCATGGGAAGGCGGGGACCTCTCGACCCTGACCGTCAACGCGCGCATCGCCCCGGAGTCCCACGTGGGCATCGTCGCCCACATCACCCCCGGCGAGTTCAAGTCCAAACTGTCCGACGCGGACATGGCCGGGGGCACCTACAACCGGTTCCTGCCGCTGGCGGTGGCCTGGTCCAAGGCCCTGCCGCTCAGCCAAGGTGCCGCCCCCGAGCTGGTACGAGGCATCGCCACCCAGCTGGAGAAGCGCCTCGACGACGGCGGCCGGCTGGGGGTCATCGGCTTCACCAGCACCGCCACGCCGGTGTGGCGCAACCTCTACCTGGAGTTCAACACCGACACCACCGGCCACCACCCGCACGTCCAGCAGTTCATCTCCCGCGCCGTCCCGAACTGCCTGCGCATCGCCGCCATCCACGCCGCCCTCGACGGCCAGCACGCCATCCACCCCGAACACCTGCACGCCGCCGCCGCGCTCGTGCGCTACTCCATCGCCTCAGCACGAGCCCTGTTCACCGACACCGAAACCCCCGCCCGCCTCGCCGCCTACATCGCCGAGGCCGGGGACACCGGCCGCACCCGCACCGAAATCAACCGCAACCACTTCGCCGGACGCCCACCCAAAGACCTCACCGCCATGCTCACCCAACTCGTCGACGCCGGACGCATCACCACCGGCACCCGGCCCCGCGCCGACGGCAAACCCGGCAAACCATCCGAGGTCTACATCGCCCGCGCCCCCACGCGCCGCACTTAGCGCACTTACGCACTTAGCCCCTGACCAGCACAAACACACACACCTAAGTACGCACCCCGCGCACTTAGCTCCCAGCAAAACCCCAGGTCAGCCCCTAAGTACGTAAGTGCGCAGAGTACGCACCACCCAGACCGCCACCACCCACCCATCCGACCACTCCACCCCAAGGAGACATCTGTGTTCATCGCAGCGACCACCGCCCGCGCGATCTTCGGAGAACCGACGGCATGGCTGCACACGAAAAGCTCACCATTGACCAGGTCTGCACCGAACTGGACGTAGCTCGCTCGACCTTCGATGACTGGCGCGCCAAGGGGACTGCGCCGCGTTGCATCAAACTCCCGAACCGTCAACTTCGCATCCGCCGCATCGACCTCGATAGCTGGCTTGAGTCCCATTTGGAGGCTGCCTGATGGCTGAAAGCTACCGGGTCCAGGTTTGGGCCATCATCACTCGCAAGAACGCCAAGGGAAAGGTCACGAGCTGCCGCGTTCGCTGGAAGGTCGGTACCAAGGAGTTCGGCGACAGCTTCAAGGTGCGCGCGCAGGCGGACAGTTTCCGCGCCGGGCTCATCTCCGCTCAGCGTGATGGTGTTCGGTTCGACCTGACGACGGGATTGCCTGTCGAGTGGGGAAACGCCACCGCCGACATGACGTGGTTTGAGGCGACGTACCGCTATGTCGAAATGAAGTGGCCGGATCTGGCCGCCACTGCGCGACAGACGACTGTGGAAGCCCTGATTCGGGTTTTGCCCGCGTTCGTTCTTGATAAACCTGGCTGTCCGGAGGCGTCACAGGTGCGGTCGGTGGTGCGGCAATGGGGCTACAACCCGCCGCGGCGCACGGAAGAGAATGTCCCGACCAATGTCGCCAGTGTGCTCGAATGGTTGTCCCGCAACACGGCGAAAGTCGACTCAGCTACGGACCCGGAAGTGCTGCGTACCCTGCAGCGCGCCGTGACGCAACGACTCGATGGGGAACCGTATGCGCCCACGGTGGCCCGCCGCACCCGCTCAGTGCTGTCCAATTTCCTTGACTACGCGAAGGACGAACTCAAGGTGGTGGACACCAACCCACTCCAGGATGTGAAGTGGACGAAGATGCCGAAAGGGAAACGCAAGATCGACCGACGGGCTGTACCGAACCCTATACAGGCACGCACATTGCTACGCACGATTGGCGAGACCCCGCGCAGCGGGAAGCGTCTTCTCGCGTTCTTCGCGTCCATGTACTTCGCCGCGCTTCGACCGGAGGAAGCTACCTACCTCGGAAAGGAACACCTTGCTCTGCCGCCACCGCGGCGTAACCCGGAGACGGGGGAGGACGAGTACGACTGGGGCACGATCTACCTGGAACGCGCCCGCCCCTACGTCGATGCACTGTGGACGGACACCGGAACGGTCGGGGAGGATCGCCCGCTGAAATCGCGGGCGCCCGGCGATGTCCGACCAGTGCCATGCCCGCCAGAGTTGACCGGAATTCTGTGGCGCCACATCGAATGCTTTGGCTATGGGCCGGACGGCCGCCTGTTCGTCGGCGAGCAGGGAGGGGTCCTTTCGCGGGTGACCTACGGCAAGGTGTTCCGCGCCGCTCGTGAGGCGACGTTCAGCGCGGAAGTGCTACGCGGGCCGTTGGCGCGACGCCCGTACGACCTCCGCCACGCCGCCGTCAGCACGCAGCTCGCCGCCGGTGTGTCAGCCGCGACGGTGGCCGACTGGGCGGGGCAGTCGATTGCCGTGTTGCTGGAGGTCTACGCGAGCTTCCTCGACGGTGGCGAGCAGGCCGCTCGGCAGCAAGTCGAAAGCGGGCTGGGCTCCCGGCGCTGAGTGTGGCCGCACATTGGCCGCTGATGACCGTAGATGGCCGTGGTCCACCGGGGATAGCCGGGAATGACGCGAATCGGCCCCTACCGCTTTTGTGCTGGTAGGGGCCGGTTTTGCGTGTTCAGGTGGGGTGCCCTCGGCAGGATTCGAACCTGCGACACCTGCCTCCGGAGGGCAGTGCTCTATCCCCTGAGCTACGAGGGCGTCTCGTTGCTGGAGCAAGCTTAGCGCATGCCTGCGCGTGGTCGTTTCGCTGGGGGCCCTACGTGCCGAGCAGGGAGACCGATGTCCGCTGCCGACGTGGGAAGCGCGGATGGCTGTCGCTGGCGGGGCGCCGGTGCTCGCTCCGGTTTTGGGCACCTCACCTGCGAAACGACGGCCGCAGGTAGTTCCCGCCCGGAGTCGCCTCTCGCTGTGCGTGACGCCACAGCGTGGGATCGCCTCGGCTGGGGGATAGGGCGGGAGTGCCGTTCTCCGGTACCGTGCAGGAGCCGAGGTTAGGGTTACCTTTCTTAGCGGTATGCGCATGCGGCCATACGCGAGCGGGAGGCTGGACGATGGGCCACGGACACGGGCACGGTCATGGGCACGCCACCGCGACGGCGAGCGCGTCCGGGCGTTACGTCCGCGGGCTGGTGGTGGCGCTGGCGATCGGTGCCGGGTTCATGGTGCTGGAGGTCGTGGTCGGGTTCGCGACCGGCTCGCTCGCGCTGATCTCCGACGCGGCGCACATGTTCACCGACGTGCTCGGCGTCGGGATGGCGCTGGCCGCGATCCTGCTCGCCCGGCGCAGCGGGCCGACGTTCAGCCGGACGTTCGGGCTCTACCGCGCCGAGGTGCTCGCCGCGCTGGCGAACGCGCTGCTGCTGTTCGGCGTCGCCGGGTATGTCCTCGTCGAGGCCATCGGCCGGATCTCCGACCCGCCCGCGGTGCCCGGCCTGCCGGTGCTGCTCGCCGCGGCGGCCGGGCTGGTCGCGAACATCGTGTCCTTCCTCGTCCTGCGGGCCGGCGCGCGGGAGAGCCTCAACGTCCGCGGTGCCTACCTCGAGGTGCTGGCGGACCTCATCGGCTCCGTCGGGGTGCTGTTGTCCGGGCTGATCACGCTGCTGACCGGCTGGCGGTACGCCGACCCGATCATCGGTGTGGCGATCGGCCTGTTCGTGCTGCCGCGCACCTGGACGCTCGCCCGCCGCGCGCTGCGGATCCTGTTCCAGCACGCGCCGCACGGGGTGGACGTCGCCGCGATCAGCGCCGAACTCGCCGCGCTGCCCGGGGTTTCCGACGTCCACGATCTGCACGTCTGGACGCTCACCTCCGGAATGGAGGTCGCCTCGGCGCATTTGACGGTGGCGTCCCCGGCCGAACAGTCGGGCGTCCTCACCGAGGCGCGGAATCTGCTGGCCGACCGGTATTCCATCGAGCACGCGACGTTGCAGGTCGAAGCTCCGCAAAGTGCGCGCCGGTGCCAAGAACTCACCTGGTGACCCGATCGGGGCGGGGTGACAAATTCGTGAATCTCGTTTGGCAGGCACGTCGAAAATTGTGTGCACGTGCGGTTTCGTGCCCGGATACCCCGGCTTGACACCCTTCCGGCGCCGGTGCCATCGTTGCGCCGTCCCGGTGTGACACAAGCACAACGCGAGGGTGTGCGAGGGTGACCGAATCGACGGCCTTGTCCGCTCCCGGAGCTGTCCGGGATTCCGGTAAGCCGCCTGAGCTGGCTAGGATTCCCGTTTTTTCGATAGCGGGCGCCGTGGTCATTGTGCTGCTCGTGACAAATTCTTTCGGCGGTTACTGGAACGACGAATACTATTTCATCGTCGCGGGCCGTCATCTCGCGTGGAGTTATGCGGATCAGCCGCCGCTGGTGCCCTTGCTCGCGGGCGCGCTCGACGCGGTGTTCCCCGGTTCCGAATGGGCGCTGCGCCTGCCGTCCACGCTGATGGCCGGCGTGAGCGTGCTGGTCGTCGCGCTCACCGCGCGTGAACTCGGCGGCCACCGGTGCGCGCAGGTCGTCGCCGCGGGCGCGTACGCGGTGAGCGGGTGGCTACTGCCGTCCGCGCACTGGCTGACGACGTACGCGATCGATCCGTTCTGGTGGCTGCTGGTGAGTTGGCTGGTGGTCCGCTGGACGCGGAAACACGCTCAGGGCCTCCACGACGACCGGCCACTGCTGTGGGCCGGGATCGTCACCGCCGTCGCGCTGCAGACGAAGTACCTCATCCCAGTGCTGTGGCTGGCCATCGGGATCGGCGTGCTGATTTCCGGGCCGCGGCCGCTGCTGTTCCGCCCGTCGCTGTGGGCGGGCGCGCTGATCGCGATCGGGTCGGCCGTGCCGGGGCTGGTCTGGCAGGCGGCGCACGGCTGGCCGTTCCTGCGCTTCAGCCAGACCGTGAGCGCCGAGTCCGATCGGACGGCGACGCTGGTGAGCCCGCCCTTGTACGCGGGCGCGCTGGGCACGCTGCTGCTCGTCTACGGGCTCTGGCGGCTGTTCCGGGCCGCCGAACTGCGGCCGTACCGGTTCCTGGCGTGGACGTTCTTCGCGGTGGTCGGGATCGTCACCGTGGTCGACGGCCGCGCCTACTATCCCGTCGGGCTCTACGGAACACTGATCGCCGCCGGCGCCGTCGAGTTCGCGCGACGCGACCTGGCGCGCTGGTGGACATGGGTGGCCTGGCCCGCGTACGCGCTTTCGGCGTGTGTCGCGGTCTGGACCATGCTGTACCTGGCGTCCACTGTGGACGTCCTGAGTGGACGGCACGGGGTCCAGCCTGCGGCCGATCTCTACCACCGGGCCCTCACTCCCGAACAGCGGGCGCACACGGTGATCGTGACCGACCTCTATCTGGAAGCGGCCACCTTTGACCATTTCCAGCGTGAGCTGGCGCTGCCGGAGGTCTACAGCCCGCATCGCGGCTATCGGTACTTCGGCACGCCCCCGGACGACGCCGATGTCGTGCTCTACGTGAGCACGTGGCCGAATCTTCGTGCCCTGGACCCGTATTTCACCCGGGCACAGTGGATCGGCGCGGACCGCCTCGGTATTTCGCTGTCCGTGCTGAGCGGGAGGCGACAGCCATGGTCCGAGATCTGGCGGGAACTCGAACCCGACGCCGTGGTGCCGCGTTAGCCGCGCTTCGCGAGGGTGTAGCGCACGACCTGGCGCATCACGATGCCGCCGCCGGGCTCGCGAAGCCGGTCGAGTTCGTCGAGGACTTCGGAGCGCACCCGCTGCTGTAGTTCGTCCGGCACGAACTCCCAGAACACGCGCTGACCGTGGGACAGCGACCAGTCGATCCACTGCTCCGGGCCGGAGAAGGCGATCGGGTACTCCCGGGTCACCGAGGAGATCGTGGTGAAGCCCGCGGTGCCGAGCGCGCGTTCGAAGTTCTCCGGGGAAACCACGGGACTTTCCGGGTTCACCATCGCCCAGATCATCGCGGGCGGCACGAACGGCCGGAACACCCGCTCGACCCCGGACCAGCGGGGATCGTTGCCGCCGAACATCGTCACCCCGAGCCGCCCGCCCGGCTTCAGCAACCCGTGCCAGGCCCGCAGGCCGGCGACCGGATCCGGCAGGAAGAACACCACCGCCGAAGCGAGCACGACGTCGAAACTCGCGCCCGGCAGCGTGGGTTCCTGTGCGTCCATCACCTCGGCGGTGACATTGGCCAGGCCTCGCTCGCGGATGTCCCGGACGGTGCGTTCGATCATCCCCGGCGAAAGGTCGATCCCCGTCACCCGCCCCTGCGCGCCGACACGTTCGGCGGCGGGAAAGAGCACCGCGCCGCGGCCGCAGCCGACGTCGAGGACCTGTTCACCCGGCTTGAGGCCGACGTCTTCGAGCAGTTGCCGCGCGAAAACGGGGAAGAACTCGACGCCGACCGCGTCGTAGGTCTCCGAGGACCGGTCGAACAATCCCGCGACGGATTCCCGGAGATCGGTTTCGCTCATCGGCCAAGCCTAACCGCCGGAACGTAGATTTTCCTTGCTGTGCAACGGAAACCCGCGTTCTTGTGCCGCGCGTCCGGACGCTCACGGCGGCGATGCTCACCCTCGTCACAAAAGCGCCCCGTCGGTCCACGGACCGTGCCCACCGAGCCGACGCCGCGAACGTTCACGTTGCGGGCGGGAGGCACAGAGGGACGCCCTGGGTGCGTTGGGTGCGACGGGGGCGTCCCTCGGTGCGTCGAGCGCACCGCGGGCGTCCCTCGGCACATCGACGCACATCGACGTGGGAGCGATGCCGCGAACGACGCGTACGCGACGTTGAGCGTCCCGAACGCGTCGTTCAGGACGCGCCAGCGGCCCCGCGCGAGCGCCCGGAAAGGCCGTGAAGGCCTCCTTCGCAGCGCTTAACGCTGTGAAGGAGCTGTCTCTTTAAAACAACAGAACCTGCCGACGACAATGCAAGTG
>NZ_JBHYIQ010000101.1:33009-37141 GCF_042739895.1 Amycolatopsis sp. NPDC059021 | reverse complement strand
GGCGCCGCGCGCCCCGCCCCCGCCCCGCGCCCCGGCCCCCGCCGCCCGGGCGCCCCCCGCCGCGCCGGGCCCCGCGGGGGCGGCCCCCCCCGGCGCCGGGGCAGGCGCCTTGGGGTCGATGTCGGGTCTGTCCGGGTGGGGGTCGCGCTCAGCGATCCCGCCCCCATTCTCGCGAGCCCACTCGTTACCCTGTCCCGCGATGCGAACGACGACAGTGATCTGGACCAGCTCGCCGCCCTCGTCACCGAGCACGAGGTCGTCGAAGTGATCGTGGGCCTGCCCAGGACGCTGGCCAACCGGCACGGTTCGGCCGCCGCCATCGCACTCGGCTACGCCGACGCGCTCGCCGGGCGGATCGCGCCGGTCCCCGTCCGGCTCGCCGACGAGCGACTGACGACGGTCACGGCGACGCGTATCCTGGCGGCGCGTGGGGTGAAGGGACGTAAGCAGCGTGCGGTGGTCGACCAGGCCGCCGCCGTGGAAATCCTGCAGGCGTGGCTCGACGCCGCCGCCGCACAGCACGCTCGGGAGGGCAAGTCATGACCGAGCCGCCCGGTGGTTCCGAACGCAGGGGAGGACGTCGACGGCTGCGCGAACCCGCGCCCGAGACGCCCCCGCACCGGAATCCCGAACCCCGGCCCGCGCCGGGGCGATCCGCTCCCCGGCCCGCGAGGTCCACCCAGCCGAGTGAAATACCGCCCCGGCATCATCGGCGTGCCCTGCCCCCGGAGGAGCAGCCCGGGTTCGACGAGCCTCCGCCGCGCCGCCGGGCCGTTCCCCCGCCGGACGCCCCGGTGGAACCCCGGCCCAGCGGACGGCGCCGCCGGGCCGAACCGGAGGATTTCGCGCCCCCGGTGGACGAGTACGCGGCCCCCGCCGACGACGGCTACGGCCGCCGCGCCGCCCGCTCCCGCTATCGCGACGAGCCGGGCGAGCCGCCGCCACCCCGTCCCCGGCGCGCGGCCGAGGAGCCAGGCCGCCCGCCGCGCCGGATGCCCCCGCCCGACCGGGCCGCGGGCCCGCCGGACCGGCCTGTGGGCCCCCCTGACCGGCCTGTGGGCCCGCCTGACCGGCCCGCCGGACCGCCGGACCGCGCCGCCGATGTGCCCGCCGAGCCACCGCCCCGGATGCCGCCCGAGCGGCCCCGGCGCCCCCGGCCGGTGCGGGACGAGCGGCCGACCGACATCATCCCGTTCGTGCCGGACGAGCCCGAGCCGCCGAAACGTGGCTCGCGGCGGGAGCCGGAGCCCGAGGAGGCGCCCGCCGAAGACGAGTTCTTCGACGAGTACGGGTACGACGACGAGTACGACCCGGAGTACGACGGCGAATACGCCGAGGACGAGGAAGGCGAATACGAGGACGAGGAGCCGAAGCCGAAGAAGCGCCGCCGCAAGCGGGCCTTCGGCTGGATCGCCGCCATCGCGGTGCTCGTGGCGCTCGCCGGTGGCGCCTGGTACGGCTACCAGGCCCTGTTCGGCTACGAGGACTTCGAGGGTTCGGGCACCGGTGACGTTCTCGTCCAGGTCGAGGACGGCGATTCGACCTCGGCGATCGGCGCCAAGCTCGCCGACGCGGGCGTCGTCGCGAGCGGACGGGCGTTCGTCAAGGCCGGCAAGGACAACCAGGCGCTGGCCAAGATCCAGCACGGCTACTACGTGCTGAAGCAGCACATGTCCGGGGCGAGCGCGGTCGATCAGATCGTGTCCCCGCAGGCACGGGTCGGCGAACTGGAACTCAAGCCCTACACCCAGTTCGACGACATCACGCAGCCAGACGGCAAGGTCACCCCCGGGGTGTTTTCCTTGCTGTCCAAGGCTTCCTGCGCGAACCTCAACGGCAAGAGCACCTGCGTCAGCACCGACGAACTACGCAAGACGGTCGCGAACGCCGACCTGAAGGCGCTGGGCGTGCCGGACTGGGCGGTGGAACCCGCGTCGAAGGCCGAGCACAAGGACAAGCGGCTGGAGGGGCTCATCGCCCCCGGCGTGTACGACGTCAAGCCCGGTTCGTCCGCGCTCGACATCCTCACGAAGCTGGTCAAGGACTCGGCGGCGTCGATCGCCGACGCGGGGCTGACCGCCCAGCACGCCGGGCCTGGCAGGACCCCGTACGAGACGCTGATCATCGCGTCGATCATCGAGCGCGAGGCGATCACCTCCGACTTCGGCAAGATCTCCCGTGTCATCTACAACCGGCTCGGGAAGAACATGAAGCTGGAGATGGACTCGACGATCAACTACCCGCTCGACAAGCCGACCCTGTTGACCAGCGACGCGGACCGGGCCAAGCCGGGCCCGTACAACTCCTATCTCAACACCGGGCTGCCGCCGACGCCGATCGCGGTGTCCAGCAAGGACGCCATCCAGGCGGCGCTGAACCCGTCGCCCGGCGACTGGATTTTCTTCGTCAAGTGCGAGAAGAACGGCCAGTCCTGTTTCGCGGTGACCTACGAGGACCACGTGAAGAACAAGCACGAGGCAGAGGCACGCGGTGCCTACTGAGCCGGGCCCGCGCAAGGCCGCGGTGCTGGGCAAGCCGATCGAGCATTCGCTGTCGCCGGTGCTGCACGGCGCCGCGTTCCGCGCGCTCGGGCTCGACGGCTGGACCTACGAGCGGATCGAGGCCGGCGCCGAGGAACTGCCCGGCTTCGTCGACGGCCTCGGCCCGGAATGGGCCGGGTTCTCGGTCACCATGCCGGGCAAACGCGCGGCGCTGGATTACGCGGACGAGGTGACCCCGCGTGCCGCGGCCGTCGGCGCGGCCAACACCCTGGTGCGCCGCGCCGAAGGCGGCTGGCGTGCCGACTGCACCGACGTCGAAGGCGTGACCGGCGCACTGCGGGCCGCGGGCGGGTACACCCCGTCGGCCGGGGACGTCGCCGTCGTACTCGGCGCGGGCGGTACCGCGGCGGCGGCGGTGGTCGGCCTGGCGGACCTCGGCGTCCGGCAGGTCCGGCTCGTCGTCCGGGAACCCGCGCGAGCCGGGGAGACGGTCGACGCGGCGAAGCGGGCCGCACTGGACGTCGAAGTCCTGCGATGGTCCGAAGTGGACTTCGCGGCGCTGGCCACGGCCGCGGTGCTGGTGAACACCGTCCCGCCGGACGCCGTGCTGCCCCATATCGAGCATCTCGCGGGCATCGGCTGCGTCCTCGACGTCATCTACCACCCATGGCCGACGCCGCTCGCCGAAGCCGTCGCCGCCCGCGGCGGACGGCTCGCGACCGGGCTGGACATGCTGCTGCACCAGGCTTTCGGCCAGACCGAGCAGTTCACCGGCCTGCCCGCGCCCCGGGAAGCCATGCGTGCCGCCCTGCGCGCGGCGACCGGGAACATCCTTCCGCTGCCGATCTCCTGAAAAATCCCTTCCGCAAGATCGTCCGCCTGATATTCTGGCCGACTGCCTTGTACCTCTTGCAGGGAAGGATACTGAGGGGAAATGCCCAAACCGGACAGCTCCGATTACACCGAAGACGATATCGCGTCCGCTTGGGTGGGGGAGCCACCCGTCTTGAATTCGCAGGTCACCCTGGCCGAATACGACCCGGAATGGCCGAAGCTCTACGAGCGCGAGGCTCAGCGTATCCGCGCCGCGCTGGGGGATCGGGTTCTCGTGCTCGAGCACGTCGGCTCGACCTCGGTGCCCGGCCTGTGCGCCAAGCCGATCATCGACATCCTGCTCGAAGTCCCGGACTCCGACGACGAGGACGCGTACGTTCCCGCGCTGGAGGCCGCGGGCTACCGGCTCAACATCCGTGAGCCGGACTGGGAGAAGCACCGCTGTTTCAAGGGGCCGGACACCAACGTCAATCTGCACGTCTATTCCCCGGGCAACGGCCAGACTGAGCGCTACCGGCTCTTCCGCGAACGGCTGCGCGCGCATCCCGAGGAGCGGGCGCTCTACGAACGCACGAAGCGGGAACTGGCCGCGCGGAACTGGCAGTACATCCAGAACTACGCCGACGCGAAGACCCCGGTGATCGACGAGATCATCGAACGCGCCCGCGCCGCGCGGTAGTGCTTCCCAGCGTGAGCTGAAGGGGGGGGGTTGAAGGCTAGCTAAACAGGGATAAACCACACACACCGCCACAAGCCCCAAAAAAACCCAAAAACAACCCACCCCAAAAGCTTACAGC
>NZ_JBHYIQ010000101.1:27016-32999 GCF_042739895.1 Amycolatopsis sp. NPDC059021 | reverse complement strand
TATCGACTAGATCATCGAACCCGCCGGCGCCGCGGTTTTGTGCTACCCAGGGTGAGATTACGGGGAATTACCTCGCGTGACATGCGAGGAAAGTCCCCTTCAGCGCGTCGCATCGGACGAAAGTCCCCTTCAGCACGCCACCACGTATGGTGACCGGTATGAAGATCGCGATCCTCGACGATTACCAGAACGTGGCACTGAACTACGGCGACTGGGACTCCCTGAACGCCGAAATCCACGTGTTCACCGAACCGTTCGCGGGTGCCGACGAGGTCGTCGAGCGGCTCGCCGGGTTCGAGGTGGTCGTCGCGATGCGCGAGCGGACCCGCTTCCCCGCCGAAGTCCTCGACCGGTTGCCCGAGCTGAAACTGCTGGTGAGCACCGGGGCGCGCAACGCCGCCATCGACGTGCCCGCCGCCCGGCGCAACGGCGTCGTCGTCTCGGCCACCGGCTACTCCGGTCTCTCGACGGCCGAGCACACCTGGGCGCTCATCCTCGCCGCCGCCCGCAACCTGCCCGCCGAGTTCCGCTCGATGCGCGAAGGCGGCTGGCAGCGCACGGTCGGGATCACCCTGCACGGCCGGACGCTCGGCCTGCTCGGGCTGGGCAGGCTCGGCTCCGGCGCGGCGCGGATCGGCCAGGCGTTCGGGATGGAAACCATTGCCTGGAGCCAGAATCTGACTCCGGAGAAGGCGGCGGAACACGGCGTCACGGCGGTCTCGAAGGAGGAGCTGTTCGCCCGCTCCGACGTCCTGTCGATCCACCTGGTGCTCAGCCGCCGCAGCCGGGGGCTCGTCGGCGCGGCCGAACTCGCGGCGATGAAGCCCTCCGCGTTGCTGGTGAACACCTCCCGCGGTCCCATCGTGGACGAGGCCGCGCTGGTGGACGCCCTGCGGCGCAAGGAAATCGCCGCGGCCGCGCTCGACGTCTACGACATCGAACCGCTGCCGTCCGACCATCCACTGAGGACACTCGACAACGCGATCCTGACCCCGCACCTCGGCTACGTCGCGCACGAGGTCTACGAGGTCTTCTACGGCGACGCGGTCGAGGACATCGCGGCCTACCAGGCAGGCAATCCCATCCGCGTCATGGAGTGACCCCGGGATGTGTGGTGGTCCGGGGTGTGGGTCGCGAACGCTCCGTTCGGGACGTTCATCGTCGGCAATGGAGCGTTCGCGACATCGGGCGATGGGTGTCGGTTCGTGCGCGGCTAGTCCCAGGGACGCCCTTGTCGCACCCCAGGCGTCCTACAACACAACCGGCAACACACACGGCCCCAGCACCCTGAGCGAGAAAACCTCGATGTGGCATTCACGGACTTCAGAACGGCTGGGCGTCGGGAGCGCAGGTCGCGCCCTCGGCGGGCACCTTCAGCTCTCCGAGGTACCGCGCTACGGCGTCCCACGCGCATTTGCTGGGCACGTCCAGCGACGTGTGCCCGGCGCCGTCCACCACCAGCACGTGGCCGTCGCCGAGTTCGGCCGCGGTCGCCCGCGCGTTGCTCACCGGCGTCGCGGGGTCGAACCGGTTGTTGAGCACCAGGATCGGGTTCTTCCGCTGCCGGTTCCACGGCCCGGTGTAGCGGTCCGCGTCGTGGCCGGGCCAGCCGATGCACTGCGTCAGCGAGAACACCGCGGCGAGCCCGAAATACGGTTGCCGCGCTTGCTCGCTCGCGGCCAGCTTGTCGTAGTCGGCCGGGGTCTGCGGGTTGTCGCTGTCGACGCACTGCACGGCAAGGAATCCGCCGTTGTGCACCGGGACATACGGATCCAGCACCGGTGGCCGAGCGCCCGCCGCTCCGGCCGAGGACGCCGCGAGCGAGTTCAGCGTCTGCCCCAACGACTTCCAGCGCGGCGAGAGGTACAACGCGCTGTCGATCGTCTGCAGCAGCGAAGCCAGGGTCACGCCGCCGATCGGGCCTTGGCTTAGCTTCGCGAAGATGTCGGCGAACTTCCGCCGCTGATCCCCTTGCGAGAACGCGCATTTCGGCCCGGCCGCGGCGCACACGGCGAAGAAGTGCTCGAGTTCTTCCTGCTGGGCCGCGGCGACGTCCGCGCGGACGTCGACCGGGGCGTGCTCCTGTCCCGGTTTCCCGGTGGCGTTGGCGACCAGGTCGAGCGTGCCGTCGAGCACCATCGAACGCACCGAGCCCGGGAACAGATTCGCATACGTGCCACCGAGATACGTGCCGTAGGAGTAGCCGTAGTAGTTCAGTTCCCTGTCCCCGGCGGCCTGGCGCAGCAGATCCAGGTCGCGCGCCACGTTCGCCGTCGAGAGGTGGTCGAGCAACTCGCCCGAGCCCGCCGCGCACGCCTTGCCGACGGTGGCGCTCGCGGCGTAGAAGGCGTCGTGCTGGTCCGGGCGCAGCGGCGAGCCTTCGACCTTCGGCTCGTCCGCGCCGGGACAGCTGACCGGCGCCGAACCGCCGATGCCCCGCGGGTCGAAGCTCACCAGGTCGTAATGGGCACGCACTTCCTCGGGGTAGTGCGGCCCGAAGCGGGTCAGCTCGCCGACGCCGTCCGTGCCGGGCCCGCCGAAGTTCACGAACAGCGATCCGGCCCGGTGCGCGGGATCCTTCGCCGGGAGCTTGATCACCGACAGCGTGATCGTCTTCCCCCGCGGCTCGCGATAGCTCAGCGGCACCGGGGCGCTCGCGCACTGGAACGACCCGTGACACGGCGCCCAGCGCAGTTCGGGGACGGCCGCGCCGTTGGTGCCCAGCGGCGGGGCCGCCGCCTCGGCCCGGCCGGCGGCCTGCCCAGGCCGGGGCTGGGGCTGTGCTTGTGGCTCGGGCGACGCCGGGGCGCAGGCCGTCAGCGTCAGCAGCAGGACGGCGGCGAGCGCGCCGCGCCGGGGCCGCATCAGCCGCGCAGCTCCGCCAGCACCGCGTCGGTATAGGGCGGCCACACTTCGGCGGCCCACGGGCCGAACGCGCGGTCGGTGAGCGTGACACACGCGGCGCGGGCGTCCGGGTCGACCCACAGGAACGTCCCGGACTGTCCGAAGTGGCCGAACGTCGCGGGCGAACTCGACGACCCCGTCCAATGTGGACTCTTGTGATCGCGGATCTCGAAGCCGAGACCCCAGTCGTTCGGCTTCTGGTGCCCGAATCCGGGCAGTACCCCGGAAAGCCCGGGGAACACGACGCTCGTCGCCTCGCGTACCGTGCCCGCGTCGATCAGCTTCGGCGACTGGAGTTCGGCGGCGAACGCGACCAGGTCGTCCACAGTGGACACGGCGCCGGACGCGGGGGAGCCGTCGAGCCGGGTGGCGGACATGCCGAGGGGGCCGAGCAGCGCCTCGGCCTGGTACTGCGCGAACGGGATGCCCGAATGCTCGGTGAGCGCGTCGGCGAGCTGCTCGAACCCGGCGTTGGAGTAGAGCCTCCTGGTGCCGGGCGCGGCCATCGCCTTGTGCGCGTCGAAGGCGAGCCCGGAGGTGTGCGCGAGCAGGTGTCGTACGGTCGAGCCTTCGGGCCCGGCCGGGGTGTCCAGCTCGAACACGCCCTCTTCGACGGCGATCAGCGCGGTGTAGGCGGTCAGCGGCTTGGTGACCGACGCGAGGCGGAACGGGTGCCGGGTGTCCCCGTGGGTCCCGAGCACGGCGCCGTCCGCGCCCACCACCGCCGTCGCGGCGGTTTCGACCGGCCATTCGTCGATCAGGCGCACGCTGTCCATGGCGCCAGCGTATGGGAACCGCGTCAGGCCGTGCCGCCGGGGGACTTCGCCGCCGCGGTGGCTTCCAGGCCGGCGATCAGCACGTCCAGCCCCCGCTCGAAGTCCTTCTCCGGATCGAGCCGTCGCAGTGCGCCCAGCAGCCTGCTGAAGTGCGGCAACTCGGCGGGGTCGACGTCTTTGAACGGCTCCAGCTGCTGAAGGCCCGGTGCTTCGTTGCCGAACCCCGAGGTGGTCAGCAGCAGCGAGCCGAAGACCAGGCTGTTGAGCGCGCTGGTCGTCTGGCGGAGTTCGTCATCGTCGAAACCGGCCTCGGCGAGGGCGCCGACCAGGTCGTCGAATGTGGCCAGTGCGGCGGGCGAGTTCGGGTTCGCCTGGTCGGACACCAGGGCCAGCGGCACCACCGGATGGGGGAGGTAGGCCCGGTACATGCCCAGCACGAGCGTCCGCACCCGTTCGGCCCACGGCAGGGCGGGGTCGGCCCTCGGGATGCCGGCCATCACCCGCTCCGTGATGCCGTCGAGGATGTCGGCCTTGTTCGAGACGTGGTTGTACAGCGCCATCGCTTCGACGCCGAGCGTCCTGGCGAGCTTGCGCATGGTCAGCCCGTCCAGGCCTTCGCTGTCGGCGAGCGCCAATGCCGCGTCCAGGACTTTCTCCCTGTTGAGCGACTCTCGTCGGGCCACGGGCGGTCTCCTCGGTCGATGTGTTCCTTGACAGCGACGAGTCTAGTCCGGAGTATTTACGTTGTAAATTTACGGCGTAAATACCGGGAGGGAATCATGGCGGACGTGATCGTGGCCGGGGGTGGTCCGGTGGGGTTGCTGCTGGCGAGCGAGCTGAAACTGGCCGGGGCCGACCCGCTGGTGCTGGAGTCCGCGACGGACGGTGCCGCGCGCCGCGCCCGCAGTCTCGGGCTGCGGGGCGTCAACGGGCGCAGCACCCAGTCGCTGGCGATGCGTGACCTGCTCGGGCCGCTGGCGGAGGCGCAGGAGGCGGTGTTCGCCGCGATGGGCGAAATACCGGGCGGACGCGAGGCACCCGAGGTGTTGCTGCGGCTGGTCCGCGAGGGCAGGGCGAGGGGGCACTTCGGCGGGCTGGCGCTGCTCAAGGCGCCGGGCGAAGGTGGCGAGGCCACCCCGAACTATCTGATGAAACAGCACGCGCTGGAACAGATCCTCGCCGACCGGGCCCGCGAGCTGGGGGTACGGATCGAACACGGCTGGACCGTGGCCGATGTCGTCACCGAGGGGGACACGGTGACCGTCGTCGCCGACGACGGCCGGACCGAGCGCGCGGCGTACCTGGTCGGCTGCGACGGCGGGCGCAGTGTCGTGCGCCGGAAGGCCGGGATCGAGTTCCCCGGGACCGACGCGACGATGACGGGCCGGACCGTGGTGGCGGAACTGGCCGACCCCGATTCGCTCACCTCGTCCCTGCGGGCGCCCGGCGGCCTCGTCAACCTGTCGATGGTCCGGGGCGAGATCGCCACGATCGAATTCGACGGGGGACCGGCGGATCGTGACGCCCCGTTCACCGCCGAAGAACTGAGCGGCAGCCTCCGCCGGGTCACCGGTCGGGACATCGCCGTGAAGCGCGTGGAAGCCGGGATCCGCTACAGCGACAACACCCGGCAGGCGGCGACGTACCGCAAGGGGCGCGTGCTGCTGGCCGGGGATGCCGCGCACGTGCACTCGCCGATCGGCGGGCAGGGGCTGAACCTCGGGATGCAGGACGCGATGAATCTCGGCTGGAAGCTGGGCCTGGTCGTCCGCGGGATCGCGCCCGAGTCCCTTTTGGACACTTACCACGCGGAGCGGCATCCGGTGGGGGAGCGGGTCCTGCGGAACACCCGGGCCCAGGTGGCGCTGATGCGCCCTGGTCCCCAGATCGAGGCGCTGCGCGAGGTGATGAGCGAGACGCTGGCGATCCCGGTGGTGCGGGACAGGTTCATCGCGATGGCGAACGGCATGGACATCGACTACGCGCCGGACGCGCATCCGCTGGTGGGCCGGTTCCTGCCGGGGCCGGTGCCGCAGGTCCGCGACGGTAAGGCGCTGCTGCTGTCCGATGACGACGAAATCCGTGCTGCCGCAACGGGTTACGAGGATCGAGTCCGGGTGACCGGTGCGCATCCGGACGTCGCGGGGCTGCTCGTCCGCCCGGACGGCTACGTCGCCTGGGCGACGCCGGAGCCGGGCACGGACGGGCTGGCGGAAGCCCTGTCCACGTGGTTCGGCGCTCCGGCCGCCGTGCCGGTGGCGGGCTGAAGGGGGAGAGCCGTGCGGGGTGTCCCGGGTGGACAC
>NZ_JBHYIQ010000101.1:22659-27006 GCF_042739895.1 Amycolatopsis sp. NPDC059021 | reverse complement strand
GGGGGGCGCGTTGCGAGGGCTGTGGGTGGGTGCGCGGGGGGGGGGGGGGCGCGGGGCGGGGGGGGGGCGGGGCGCCCCCGCCCCCCCCCCCCCACGGCTCGTGCAGCTACCCCTGGAGCGGCCTACGCGTCGAGGTCGGTCGCGACCAGTTCGGCGACCGCGTCGACGGCGGCCTGAGCGCCTTCACCTTCGGCGCTGATGACCACCTCGTCGCCGTATCCGGCGGCGAGCGTCATCAGGTTGAGCACGCTGCCGGCGGCCACCGGGTCGCCGCCGTCCTTGGCGATCCGCACCGCGACGGGTTGCGCGGCGGCCGCCTTGGCGACCAGCGCGGCGGGCCTGGCGTGCAGGCCGACCTTGCTCGCCACGGTGACACGTTTCTCCGGCATGTTCGTCCTCTTTCGTCTTTCTTCTTGTGCGGTCCGAGTCTACTTCGCGGCGGTCTTCTCGAGGTCGGACTCGATCGAGTCGTCCTCACGGCCCGGGGTACGCAGGTTCCACTTGGTGATCACGAAGCGGAACACCACGTAGTAGATGACCGCGAAGACCAGGCCGATCGGGATCAGCAGCCACGCCTTGTGCGCTGTGTCCAAAGAGGAGTTGAGCGCGAAGTCGATCGCCCCGGCGGAGAAGGAGAAACCGAGTTTGATGCCCAGCGCGTTCACCAGCGCCAGCGAGATACCGGTCATCACCGCGTGGAACACATACAGCGGCCACGCGACGAACATGAACGAGAACTCGATCGGCTCGGTGACACCGGTGACGAACGCGGTCAGCGCGGCCGCGATCATCACACTGCCGACGACCTTGCGCTGGCTCGGCTTGGCGGACTGCATGATCGCCAGCGCGGCGGCGGGCAGCGCGAACATGAAGATCGGGAAGAACCCGGTCATGAACGAGCCGGAACCCTGGACGTGGTCGAAGAAGTTGTTCAGGTCACCGCCGCCGAAGACGAACCACACCGGCACGTTCAGCAGCTGGTGCAGGCCGACCGGGATGAGCAGCCGGTTCAGCAGGCCGTAGATGCCGCCACCGACGACGGGGGAGCCGATCACCGCCTCGCCGACGGCGTGGATGCCCTGGTCGACGTACTTGAACAGCAGGCCGAAGATCACGCCGAGGACCAGCAACACCAGCGAGGTGATGATCGGCACGAACCGGCGGCCGCCGAAGAACGCCAGCCAGGAGGGCAGCTTGATGCGGTGGTAGCGCTGCCACAGCACCGCCGCCACCAGGCCGACGACCACGCCGCCCAGCACGCTGTAGGGCCACTTGATCGGCTGGAATTCCCAGCCGAGCTTGTAGCCTTCCAGCTCCTTGACCGGGGCGAAGACCTGCACGACGCTGTTGAACACGACGAAGCCGACGACGGCGGCGACACCGGTCGAGCCGTCACCCTTGCGGGCGAAGCCGACCGCGATGCCGACCGCGAACAGCAGCGGAATCCAGTTGAACAGGCTGCTGCCCGCCGCGCCGATGACCTCCGCGACCTTGTTCCAGCCGAGCCCTTTTTCGCCGAGGAGATCGGGCTGGCCGAAGCGGTTGAGCAGACCTGCGGCGGGCAGGGTGGCGATGGGGAGCATCAGGCTGCGGCCGAAGCGCTGCAGGCCGGCGAGACCCCCTCCGCCCTTCTTCTTCGCCCCCTCCGCGGTGGTGGCGCTCATCGATTACCTCCATGGGGTTGATGGCCGGAATCCGGGGCGTTCCGGTCCAACTGCATCGTCACCTGGTAATGGTCTCCCCGGTACCAGGAAGTCATGTCCTCCACGGGTTCCCCGTTCGAGCTGGAAACCCTGCGGAAGACGAGAAGCGGACTGCCGGCACGGATGTTCAGCAACCGTGCGGTTTCGCGGTCCGCGGATTCGGCCCAGACCGTCTGCCACGCGTGGTCGGGGCGCGCGCCGTACGCGTCGGCGAGCTGTGCGTAGAGCGAACGGCTCAGATCGAGGTCGAGCAGGCCGGGCGTGCGGCCCGCGTGGTACCAGCCGCGCTCCACCGCGAGCGGGACGCCGTCGGCGCGGCGCAGCCGGACCAGATGGTGCGCGGGCACGCCGTCGGCGAGGCCGAGTGCCTGCGCGGAGGTGGCGGGCGGGACCTCGGTGGAGGTCGCCACCACCTCGGTGGCCGGGGTCAGCCCGCGGCGGAGCATGTCGTCGGTGAACGACATCAGGTAGACCTGCAGCTCCATCCGCCGGGCCGCGGTGAAGGTGCCCTTGCCGCGGACGCGGGCGAGCAGCCCCTCCTCGACCAGCTTGCCGATCGCCGAGCGCACGGTCAGCCGCGAAACGCCGTAGCGCTGGGCGAGGTCCCGTTCGGACGGGATCGGCGCGCCGGGTGGCAGTTCCCGTTCGACCGTCCGGCGCAGGATCTCCCGCAGCTGGGCGTGTTTCGGGGTCGGTCCATTGACGACCCGATCGGGTGGCGGGACGGGCGCGGCCGCGCTCATGTTCGTCACCCTCCTCGTCGAAGGCCACTGGGGCCGGTGCTCGCATCCGGGCCGGAAGATTGGTACGTTCCGGTCTAGACCAATGTCTGATGGGGCAGGATGCTCCGCCGCACGAGCGGGTGTCAACCACCGTTATGCGTTCGTGGCCAGCGGTGGGGTGCATGCCGACGAACGGCGTAGTACAGCTGGATCGTCAGCTTCGCCCCAGGTGGAAAACCAACAGGGAACAAGGAGACCGCGATGGCGGATGACAGGCCGGAAAAGATTCTCGCGGCCCTCGGCGGTGCGGACAATCTGACCGAAATCGAGGGATGCATCACCCGGCTGCGGTGTGAGGTCGAAGACATGGGCCTCGTCGACGAGGCCGCGCTCAAGGCCGCGGGCGCGATGGGCGTGGTGAAGATGGGTTCGACGGCCCTGCAGGTGATCGTCGGACCGGAGGCCGACACCATCGCCAGCGACATCGAGGACCTGCTGTGAGCCTGGACGTCCTGAGCCCGGTCGCCGGGCGCGCGGTGGCCATGACCGAGGTCCCCGACCCGGTGTTCGCGCAGGCCATGGTGGGCCCTGGCATCGCCGTCCAGCCCGCGGACGGTCCCGCCGACGCGGTCGCGCCGATCGACGGCACCATCATGACGCTGCACCCGCACGCGTTCGTGGTGGCGGGCGAGGACGGCCGCGCGGTGCTGGTCCACCTCGGCATCGACACGGTGAAGGAGAAGGGCGAGGGCTTCACCCTGCACGTCGTCAAGGGTGAGCAGGTGCGCGCCGGCCAGCCGATCGTCGGCTGGAACCCCACCGCGGTGGCCGAGGCCGGGTACTCCGCGATCGTGCCCGTGGTGGCGCTCGACGCGCAGGCCGAAGCGCTCTCCGCGCTGGCGGAGGGCAATGAGGTCACGGCGGGCGACCGGGTTTTCACTTGGGGCGCCTGAAGGAATTCGAATGCCCTTTGTGGACAGTCAGACCGTCCACAAAGGGCATTCGGCGTTTCCCGGGTGGCTACCCGGTGACGATCTGCCCGTTGTCGACCCTGACCTTGACCGGCGGCAACGGTTGTTTCGCGGGCCCGTTCTTGACGGCGCCGGTGAGCGCGTCGAACACCGACCCGTGACACGGGCACTTCAGCTCGGCGCCCTGCGGCGCCACGGTGCAGCCCTGGTGGGTGCAGATCGCGCTGAACGCCGCCGCGGTGTTCTCCGCGGTCCTGGCCACGACGATGTCCGAGCCGTCGGGCCCCTTGGCGGCCTTGGCCTCGCCCACCGGAACGTCGGCGAGCGCCACGAGCGGCTGGCCGGGCGCCGGCGCGGGCTGGGCGTTCTTCGAGCCCGGCGTGGCGGCGCTCCCCGAGGTGCCGCAGGCGGACAGGGCCACGGCGCCGACGGCGGCGCCCGCCACGGCCGCGCCGGCGGTGAGGACTGAGCGGCGGGAATGCGGTTCGGCAGTCATACCCCTGGACACGGTCGCCGCGCCCGTCCGGTTCAGCGCCGTGCCGGGATTCGGCCGGGTAGGTCCGTGGGGGCCTCCCCAAGGGACTCTGGGTCCCTCAAGGAGGCCCCCACGGCGCGTCAAGTCGTCGGCGCCGAGTGTGCCGAGGGCGTCCCTGGGTGCGTTGGCTGCACCGAAGGCGTCCCTCGGTGCGGCCAACGCACCGAAGGGGCCCCTCGGCACCTGCGAGCCCCCGGCATGTCTCGAACGGCGCGTTCGGGACGTTGAGCGTCCGCAGCGCGTCGTTCGGGACAGCCGCACCCTCAGCTCCGTGCCGTGAAGGCCCCCTTACCTGCGTTCAGGGCCGTGAAGGCCTCCTTACCGGCGCTCAGGGCAGGGTATGTGTGCGGCTCGTCCGCCCCCCGCGGCCCCCCGCGGGCGCTTATAAACAAAACAAACCCCACGACAAAAAATCC